>NZ_CEZLMY010000109.1:0-7701 GCF_983033635.1 Psychromonas sp.
GCGCGGCAGACTTAATCAATCTGATTTTGTACTTTACATTAAGCCGCTTCATAACCTGAGAGATAACTTCGACATCAATCCCCGTAATTACACCGTTATCAAGATACTTGTGCGGTGCTTGAGGGCTGGCGATAATAGTAAATTCTCGAGCATTTCCGAAAAAGGGGAATAAGAGTAATATCATGAAAAACGCTATACTCAGCCGATTTAAGATATTCATGATAACTCCTTTATCTATAAGGTATTTTCTATTTACTTAATAGTATAACCAATCTGCAAAATTACTTATTTCCAGTCTAATTATTTAATATACAAAGACAATAATTGCGATCTGTATGGTATTCAGGGAATTACTGCATTTTCGATGAGGGGATTATTGAATTATCGGAGCAATTCTCTATCAGTCAATATTACTATGATTTAACGTGCTAGAAAGTGAATAGGACAACCATAGCATTAATTAAAAAGCTATGACTGCCCTGATATTTTACAAATTAAACTTTAAACGCTGCAAATACGCGCTCAACAGCCAGTGAACCAGGATCTTTAACCCCTTTTAAGCTGTCGCTGCTTAGATATGATGAACGCCCCGCTTTCGCTTCAAGCATAGTGGCAGTGCTTTCAGCCCCGATCCGCGCAGCTTCAATCGCCGCTTCGAAACCGTCAGTTTCCCAGGCAACAAAGGCCGGGTGCATAGCATCAACCATAGTGCGATCACCCGGTTTCGCCCCACCATATTGCATCATCTGTTCAAGACCCGCTCTTAACGCCATCACTGTGTTGCCGTTTTGGTTATAATCCTGCCCCGCAGCAGTAAAGAATATTGAAAATAACACACCTGAAGAACCGCCCATCGCAATTGCAAGCTGTTCACCAATCACATTCAGCAACGCGCCAATATCATTTAACGGCAGATTTTTAGATTCAAGCTGGGCCTGAATCTGACGGGCTCCTGCAGAAAAGGTAGAGCCAGTATCACCATCACCGACCAGCAAATCAAGTTGATTCAACTCTTTTTCCGCCGCGATTAACGTGCTGGTAACCTTAGCCACAACAGCGGCTATCACTGCATTTTCAGACACTGCAAAAGCAAAATCACTCGACACTTTATCTTTTTTTACTACATCTAACTGACGTAATTCAATCGGTTGAATCCAGGCCTCTACTTCTACAGGTGCCAACAGTGCTTCTGAATGTGTATCGCTGAGTTGCAGACAAGAGATCGAGAAACCTTTCATATCAATGGAAGTCATTAACGCAGCAGGTCCAAGCACCAGGTGAATATTATCGCGTAATTGTGATTCCAGAATCTCTTTACAGATCAGACTCATTTCCAGTGGTGACACCCCACCAAGGTTATTAATCATCACGGCCACTTTTGCATCCGCAGAAGATAAACAGGCTTTAAGTTTGGCTGCCATAATGGCCACCAGCTCACGGCAGGAGATAAAATCAATAGTCGTAAACCCGGGTTCACCATGAATACCAAGTCCCAGTTCAACTTTACCTTCGGCAATGCGTTGACTGGTTTCTTCACCCGGTAATGAACAGCAGGACAGTGCCACACCGATACTGGCAGCAGCATCAATTGCCCCTTGCGCCGCACTTTTCACCTCAGCTAAATTAGCGCCCTGCTCAGCTGCATAGCCTGCAACTTTATGCACAAATAACGTGCCGGCGATGCCGCGAGGATTAATATTATCAGGAATGGAGATATCGTCATTAACAATCACCATCTCCACTTTCAAGCCCATTTTCTTGGCTTTTTCACAAGCCAGACCAAAGTTTAAACGGTCACCGGTATAGTTTTTTACAATAACCAAACACCCCTTTTCACCTGTCACATGAACGATAGCATTCAGTACTGCATCTACAGTTGGCGAAGCAAACAGATCACCGCATACTGCCGCTGTCAACATACCTTTCCCTACAAAACCGACGTGGGCAGGCTCATGACCGGAACCTCCACCGGAAATAAGGGCGACTTTATCTTGTTGCCAATCATTTCGGACAAGGATTCTAATCTGCGGATCAACATCAAGACGCGCCAGATTGTTATGTTTATTACTGTACAAGATACCGTCAATGGCATCGTCTACTAAGGTTGCTTTGTTATTGATAAATAATCGACTCATATTGACTCCGCTAATAGTATTTAATTAGAAGGTTATGAAGCTATCTTGCTGCCAAAAATACAGGATGCAAACCTGGCAATATGGTTTCAACTTGAAATTGAAATAAAAGGGAAATCCACAGATTTAATGGCCCATAAGTTTATGCGCTTTCAAACCGCAATTACCATCTATTTCATTATAGATCCCAAAAGGTGTGTTGCAATTAATACACTTTCTTGCTCTTGCATTTACTGTTTATTTATCACAACTATTCGTTACAGGGCTCAAACAGATACAGCTGCGCAATAAAGATCACCGATTTGCTCGTTTGTACGTATTAAACGCATTGAAAGTCAACGCACTGTTACTGTGATGGCTGATATCGACAACAGCATCAGCAGGTTTATTACCCTTACTGCTGGAAACGAGCCTGCAGGTACAAGTCGTAAAACCGATCGTAATATCTATCGTATTTGTTTTTTTTACCTCGCCCCTGCTGGTGCTCTTTATTATTCCAAGTGCATATGCAGTGCTTGACGATTTTGGCTTAGTTCATAAACATCAGCCATTAGATTAAGTTTAATTTTACTAAAAAACTAGGCGCTCATTGATTGGGCGGCCTGTTTTTTTTTCTGCTGGCGTTTGCACACACTCAATACACTAAGCTAGTATGAGATTCAGTTTCAGCGTTTTCCGTCTTAATAAGGATCTTATGAGCACTCTGTTCACTGCACAATTAGCACAACATGGATTCAACACTGCAGATATTGACGCATTAATCAGTATTGCGAAGCCATTGCAGCTCCCTGCTCGACATATTTTAGTGAACCAGGAAGAAGTCGCCGACTCACTCTATTTCGTTTTAGACGGCATCTGCCACGCTTGTTATCTTACAGAGCAGGGAAAGCAGTTCAGTAAGGAGTTTTACTGGGAGCAAGATTGGATAATTGGTTTTGAGGGGCTTATACGCAAGCAGGCTTCTCCTTACTTAGTTGAAACACTGACCCCGACAAACCTGCTTTGCTTGCCGATTGCATCTCTTTATCAATGGCGAGATCAATCACACCCTTTATATATTAAGCTGCTGGAAACCCAACTAATGTATAAAGAAAATAAAGAACGTTTTATGCTGCTGCATACTCCCGAAGAACGCAATGAAATTTTCTGCCGGAACTATCCTCACCTCCGTGAGCGACTAAGCGATTATCAGATCGCCGCTTATCTTGGCATCACCCATATCAGCCTAAGTCGCATTAAATCGCGCATAAAAGAAAAGAGTTAACATAAGTTAATGCCTCTGCCTTCCTGAGTTGCTACATTCCTTTGTTATATTGAACTCTTAGGACAGATAAATGATCTCTTGGCAACTACTCCCTTTTAATAAACTTTCCACAGCACAGCTTTATGAACTGATCAGGCTAAGAGTGGATGTTTTTGTTGTTGAGCAGACCTGCCCATACCCGGAACTGGACGGCAAAGACAACCTTGATAATGTGCAGCATCTGCTCGGTGTAAGTAACGGTGAAATTGTTGCCTGTGCACGGTTGCTCCCTGCTGGGACGACTTTTGATAATGTCAGCATAGGCCGCATTGCCACTAAAGAGACAGCTAGAGGCAATGGCCTCGGTCATCAATTGCTTAAGGAGGCATTGCAGCAGTGTGAAAGCCTCTGGCCAGGACAAACCATTGATATCGGCGCACAACATCACTTGCAGCTTTTTTATCAACGCCATGGATTTAAACCTATCTGTGCAATGTATTTAGAAGACGGCATCCCGCATATCGATATGCGCTTAACTAAATAATTGCCGAGTAATTCAATAGCGATGCGCAATCTATCCCCGGTAAACTTAGCCATTGTACTGCTTATTATTGGTAATTTGCTGGCTTCACTCTCTGATGTTGCCGTCAAACTGCTTGCTGGCGGGATCTCGCCATACCAGTATATTTTTATACGCCAAGTGGTATCCCTGTTACTGATACTGCCATTTTGGCTGCGCTTAGCAAAATCGCAACGTGACTTAACCAATATCAAGGTGACCGCAGTTCGAGCTCACTTAGTGCTGCTCGGCAGCGGCTGTATGATGGTCGCCATCACTTATCTGCCTTTAGCAACGGCAAATGCCCTGTTTTACGCGGCACCTCTTTTAATGATTCCATTATCCATCTGTTTATTAAAGGAGATGCCAAACAGCAGTAAAGTTATTGCCACCTTGATCGGATTTATAGGTGTGCTGATTGTTCTGCGGCCATCGCAATTTCACTGGGCAGCCCTGTTCGCAATGGGAACAGCATGCACACTGGCTCTATTTAATGTCTTGGTGAGAAAGATCCCGAGTGAACAGCCTGTGATTACAACTTTGATGTGGACCACTCTGTTATCTGTACCACTGTCGGGAATTTTAGCCTGGATATACTGGCAACCGGTAACAGCTAGAGAGCTCATTTGGGTTGTAGTAAGTGCCACTCTTATTCTAACCTACAATGGATTAGCGGTTATTGCTTATAAGAAGGCACCAACAACACAAATCGCTTTAGCTGAATATTCAGGTCTGATTTTTGTCACCATATTCGGAGTGTGCTGGTTTAATGAACTGCCCGACTGGCTGACCTTACTGGGGATCGGTCTGATAGTGCTTCCTCTTATCCCCAGAACAGCGCTGAAAGGTAGAAAAAGGAAGTGTTGATGTTAACCACTCGTCATTCATTAACAACAGGCTTAGCAAGGTGGCTAATTCCAAGTGCAAATAACAATTCATTTACAATGGGCTAGAAAATAGCTTAAAAGATCTATGCGCTAATGAAATAACAGCAAAAGTATCGAACTCTTTTATTAAGTTATACTGAGTGAATAAGGTAGTTTTTTTTGTTTATAATCAAGCTTCGCATTTCCCCAAAAAAGGGATGAAATGAAAAAAAACAGATGGATATATTACTTATTACAGGTCATAGCCCTCATTATTTGCTGTAGCGTAGCGATGGTTAATGCCCGTGAAATAAAAATGGTAACCGTCGACTGGCCTCCATTCTATGGAGCTAAGATGGAGGATGAGGGTGTGATTACTGTTATTGTCAAAACGGCTTTTCAAAGAGCAGGTCATAATGCCACTGTAAAATTCATTCCATGGGCACGAGCGCTAAAATTAGTCGAAAATAGGCAATATGATATTTTGATGGGGGGATATTACAGTGAGGAGCGGAGTAAGAAGTATTTATACAGCGCCGCAATTTATAATATTGAGGTGGGACTTGTTGCCCTGAAATCACTGCATGTTACCCATTATTCAAAACTTCAAGAGTTAATACCCTATACAATAGGAGTAAGCCAGGGATGGGTTAATAATGAAGAGTTTGATGCTGCCGATTATCTCAATAAAGAAACTGCAACGAAACCAGTATTGAATGTTCGTAAACTTTTAAAAAAACGAGTCGACATGATCTCTATCTCTTTTGACGTTTTTCGTTATGAACTGCTCACAATGTCAGGACAAAGACTAAATAACATTGTGTTTATTCAACCGCCTTTATCTGTTTCTCCTATCTATTTAATGGTGTCACTAAAAAGTTCTCAACGAGAAGAGATTATTAACGATTTTAATCAAGGACTGGAAGCTATTAAACGCGACGGTACTTACCATCAAATACTAAAAAAACATGGGTTTTAACATTGTTGGGCCAATATTTAATTTCTCGAACCGTTTAAGTTTCGCCGCGACGCTACTGACTAAAACATTTTCTGATTCATTGAATCAATTGCAATCCAACTGGCAAGCCCTCACCAAATACTCGTTTGGTTTCTGCTTCATCCAGCTTTTTAACTGTTTCAACCATTTCTATCCAACTGGCGGGAGCCTTTGCGATAGTTAATTTATCAATAACCTTGTTGCGCCAATCGCCATCAAGATCACGACGTCGATCACCACTCATACGTGTCATTAACACTGCCGCAAACGCAGCCTGCTTATTTTTCTTCCAATCGACTTTGAGCAACTGCGGGAGCCAGCTTTGTACGTCGTTTTTATCAATGACATTATGCGCACTACCGTGAAAGGGAATGCGTGATGCTATACGGCCAAGCGCCCACCAGCTGGTCATTGTTTCGCTGGATTTTTCCAGGCGTTTTAATAACCATTGGCTGATTTGGGTTTTGTCTTCAACAGGCAGGTGCTCCAATGTCGCCACCAATTTAACCATATCTTCATAGGATTTTTTCTTGGCTTCGGCCTGCAATTTTCTACTGGTTAATGCTGAGGGGTTAATAAACGCCGCAATATCCTTATATACAGTAATCTGCTGTATTGCATTAAGGCCCCCCGATGCGCGACGCCAGAAGGTCCACCAGTCAATCCAGCATTGCGTTTCCTGATTGAACTGCAGCCCTTGCTGATACAAGTCCCAAATTTGTTCAATACGCCAGTCATCAATCGGATAACCGAATCCCGGACGTAAACCATAACCCGCAAGGTTAAACCAAATACGCTCATGGACGGCAGAACGACGTCGCCGTTTTTTATTTTCTAATAACTGATCAAACAATGCCCGCAGCACCGGGACTTCCCAGCTGTCACGCTTTCCCAAACATTTTTCAATATCAATACGCAGAGCTTTCACCACTTTAGGCGGCATCGCTTGTTTACTCTCGCCAAAGACCGCATCAATTTTTTGTTCTACTTCGTTAAACTTTGCGGGAAGAGCTAGTGTTGTTTGCGTTTTTCTCTGTTCAGACAGCTGCCTGCGAATTTGAAACTCGACATGCCAGCGTTGTTGATTTTCAGCCACACAGTCAATTTTCAGAGTCCCTACTTCAGTTAGCGTGGCGGCAAGCGACACAGTAACTGAATCCAAGGCTGTTTTCTCTAATACCACGGCCAGAGGAGGAAGTGATATAAAGTGCTGGCTGGCAAGGCTTTGATCATCAATGGTGATTATTTCACCCGCTTGATAGAGACGGTCAGCAGTCGTCGAATACAGATGGAACTGAACCGGCTGCCCTAAACGTAATGAAAATTTTCGTTCGCTTAGGATCAGTTCCAGCTCTTCTTCTGTCCCTTTTGGCATTAAGCAGACAACTTGTTTACCCGACTCCAGCTGCTCCAGCACTAGGAAAAAAGTACGCGCAGAGCCTCCGCCAATTTTAAGCTGTACACCACGACGAGCTTTAGCGTAAGCGACAGCCCCCTGCGCCACAGCAAGATTAGGATTATTGTTTTCCAGCCTGGTAACTGTGTCACCACGCCATTCACTTAAAACATCAATTGACCGTTCACTGAGTGCGGTGCTATTAAAAACCCCGCCGTTGAATAATACGGCATCAGGAATGGCGACACCTGACGTTCCATTAGCCGACTTGTCTTCAATGACACCCAGTGCGTCATTACAGGCCAGTTGGTGATCTGCGATAAATTCCGCGATATGCTTACTCACTGCAGGATCTGCAGCATAAGGAAGACCAAACTCAACGACTCCGCTACGTCGTGAAAGAGGACGCTGATCAAAGCTAATTTGCGGGAAAAAACCATCCAGTGCAATATCCCTCACTTCCTGCTTAGAAAGTTGACAGCTTTTTGCCCCGCCTATCAGTCTAGCG
>NZ_CEZLMY010000109.1:7711-10867 GCF_983033635.1 Psychromonas sp.
CACCTTGGCGCTGTCAGGTGCATTTTCACTCAACAGCAGCTCTTTGGCTTTTCGAGTTTGCTGTATTAATTGTGACAAACTGGCCGCACTGAGCTTTTTATTAGACGACGAAGCACCGTTAATATAGCGCTCTGCAATATGGGCAAGAGCCAAGTCAACGTTATCTCCCCCCAGCATAAGGTGATTACCAACACCAACCCGCGTTAGTGCAAGCGTATTATCTTCAGCCTGACTAACCTTAATCAAACTCAGATCAGTGGTACCTCCGCCAACATCACAGACCATTAACAGCTTTATTTTCGCAAGCTGAGTTTGTACCTCATCTCCTTGTCTGGCATACCAGTCATAACAAACCGCCTGAGGCTCCTCTAGCAGTAGAATATTTCCCAAGCCGGCACGTTCCGCAGCTTCAACCGTTAATGCCCGAGCACCTTCATCAAAAGAAGCAGGGACGGTAATTACTACCTCCTGATCTTCTATCCGCGCATCAGGATGAGCAAAATTCCAGGCATTACGTATATGAAATAAGTAGCTGGCAGAAGCCAGTACCGGAGAGACTTTAGGAACACCTTCAGCCCCGGCCCAAGGTAAAATATCTGCATTGCGGTCTATCTGCGGATGAGAAAGCCAGCTTTTGGCACTCACAACCTGACGGCCGTCGACCTTTGCCCCCAGTTCCCTAGCCCACTCGCCAATAACAACCAGAGGAAGTTCTCCCGCTAAGGTGTCACTGTCAGTAGCGGACCAAGGCAGCAGTAGATCTGATTCGTTGAGCTCTCCCGTTATCGGGTGATAACGAAACGAGGGTAATAGCGGCCGTTTAGCAACTTCACCGGGTGCAACCAACTGCTCAATTTCAAAGATATGGCAGTTATCAGACGATAGAGGCTTATGCATATCAGCATAGGCAACCACGGTATTAGTGGTGCCTAAATCGATACCAATGAGATATTGAGCAGCTTGATCTGTCATTTAGTTTTGTATTCCCAGTTAATCTCGTACATCCAACTCAATGTGCCAGCGTTCCGGCTCACCGTTGCTGTCGGTACTGTTGACCGAGATCGCTTCTAGTTTAAGCGTGCCGACCTCAGTAACCTTAGCCATCAAGCGGACCGGTACTACGTCACCGACACGACGCCCTTCAACAGAGAGGGTTGCCTGTAACTCAGGAAGCTCTTCTAACTCATCATCCTGCCAGCTTTCGAGCTGTACGCCTGCGTCATCATGACGACGCGTGTTAGAGCCGAAAAAGCGGAATCGGACGGGCTCACCCACCACTAAACCGAACTCGGTATTACCAGGTTGCGTTTCCGTACCTTCCTCCATACCAAAAGGCGCGATACATAGCGCTTCTAACGGAGGTTCCATTCCTGGAATAGCCGGCATTGAGCTTTCAATACCCACGTAATAAGTACTGGCCAGACCACCGCGAATACGTACGCCTTGACCCTGTTTAACGTAACCGTAATAACTCGCGCCACTGGCTACAGCAAGATCAAGATCAGAGTCTGACAGTAATCGGGCCTGCTCTGCACCTGCATCGCTAAGCCACTGGTTGATAATCGACAAAGTCCGCTCAGCCAGCACTGGAGCTTTAAGTACCCCGCCGTTAAACAATATTGCCGTTGGTTTAATAAAGTCAGCCGGCTCAGCACCGCCGAAGTTATTCGCCAATGGATCAGCAGAATACTCGCTGCTGTCAGCTTGAGATGATGAGGAGCCCAATACATCGTTAGCCGCATCCACCTGTCTGCTTAGAAAAGCAGCCAGATGTCGGGAAACAGCAGGATCCTGAGCATAAGGTAATCCCTTTTGCGTTAAAGCACTGCGGCGAACCGCTCGCGGGTGATCACTGATACTTACTTCAGGGAAGAAACCTTCAACCAGCGCTTCCCGCACCTCGGTTCGGGTTAGTTCGGTGCGCAGCGTTTTACCAAGCAGCTTAGAGCCCCTGCTTGGTACCGTAATAGGTACACTATCAACGTCGTTATCTAAAAGTAATTGTTCTTTAGCATCCCGACAAGCATGGGTAATCGCCTGAATCTGCCATGGCTGCAGCTCTTTACCTTCTTGAGCCAGCTTTGCTTTAACACGATAAGCGAGGGCTAAATCCATATTATCGCCGCCGAGTAATATATGATCCCCCACGGCTACGCGATTCAGAGTTAGATTTCCGTCTTCTTCGGTTACCGCAACTAATGATAAGTCTGTCGTACCACCGCCAACATCAACCACCAAAATAATGTCGCCGACATTAACCTGCTCACGCCAGCCTTCACCACAGGCATGTATCCAGTTATAGACCGCGGCCTGAGGTTCTTCAAGCAGGGTAAGGTTATCAAAACCGACACTTTTCGCAGCTTCAGCAGTGAGTTCCCGTGCAGCGGGATCGAAAGAAGCCGGGATCGTGATAGTCACTTCCTGCTTTGACAACGGGAAATCAGGAAACTGATGTTCCCAAGTAGCACGCAAGTGATCCAAATATTGGAACGTTGCCGTTAACGGTGATATTTTAGCGACCTCTTCCGGGCTGCCGGCAGGCAAAAATGCAGAATGACGATCTACTCCGCTATGACACAGCCAGCTTTTGGCGCTAGAGACTAAACGAATCGGGGTTTTACTGCCCAGCTCCCGAGCAATACTTCCAACAATAACGTCAGGCTGCTCGTTCCAAGGCAGGGCAATATCAGCATCATTAAGCTCTGATTGATGAGCCATATATATAAACGACGGCAATTGCTGTTTTTCTTCAATAAGCCCAGGTTGAATTAACTGCGGGACAGACATTATGGTCAATTCCGGCTCTAGTGTCGGGTCTTCGGCTACTTTACCCAGATCCAAATAGGATAATACACAGTGTGTAGTCCCTAGATCGATCCCTACGGAAAAGCGAGCCTGCATTTCGGTTTTCACAGAATCTATCATAGCTCTACCTCTGCAGGTGCAACAATTGAGGTATCGTGGCCTTCCGCCAGTTTCGGCAGTTTAACATCGCTGACTTTCCAGCCTTTGTGAATCAAAGTACCATTAAAAGGCGCGTCACCAACAACATTTCCGGTAAGACGAACTTCTGAGGCGTTAAACCCTTCAGGAAGACTAATACGCGTTTCTTCGTCTTCGCTACGAATAGCCTCGAATGTAAAGTAAGTATTGAGT
>NZ_CEZLMY010000109.1:10877-11831 GCF_983033635.1 Psychromonas sp.
CCTCATGAACAACACGTGCGGCGGCACCGATATCGGCATCTGAGTAGCCAGTTAAATCTTCTTCGATAAAATCAATAAAACGCGCATCTTGTTGTAATAACGTCAATAACTGCAGCGCGGCATCAGGTGTTGCTTCTTTTAACTGCGCTGCTTTAGGCGCTTCTTGGACAGGCTTCTGAACAGGCTGTTCAACGACAGCTTCCACGGTTTCATTAGTAGATGATTTCTTTTTAGTTAGAAACAAAACTAAAAATAACAAGGCTGAGAGACCCAATCCCAAGTGAAGTGTGTCGATAGTAGTGGGGAATGCAGAGAAATTGATATTCATATGTACTTTCCTAATAATTATGTAAACAAGTTTCGCTCATATTGTATAAAATCCATAAGTAGAAATAGAGTCAACCCATGGCAGTGTTCGTATCTGATAATTGAGGGTGATTGTGCGGCTAAAGACACAAATAGTCAAAACCAAATCAACCTACTGGATGTCGGCGAGCTATTTTAGCATGGCATGGCGTGAAAATGGAGGGTTTGAGCACTGGTTAGTTTATTGCCAGCCGTATGCATGCTGCCTGCATGACTAGCACTGATTAAGTAGGCTGCCGCTAGAGGTGCTCAACTCAGCTCGTAAAAACTCAGCTGAGATACACAAACAAGAAACTGTCATAATTGTCGAGGGATAAAGTTCAGAGCGGCCGTTAACTAGTTCACAGCCCCCCAAGATAACTGTAAAACACTTTAATTATCTGATTGATATTAACAATTCTTTACCTTTGGCTCGTGAAACACAGGGGGTCATGCATCTCTTTTTTTCACTCTTGGTCAGAACTGAGTCTTTATGATCAACATCACCTTCATAATCAACTCTGCATTTACCGCATATCCCTGTTTCACATACGGATTCAACCGTTACACCGTTATTGCGCAGGGCATCCAGCATGGAAGTTTCCGGAC
>NZ_CEZLMY010000110.1:0-11798 GCF_983033635.1 Psychromonas sp.
TATTCTGGTCTCCGAGCTGAGTCCTGATAAAGCACCTTGAGGTATCATGGGTATAGTAAGTCTGTTTTTATCCTCTTCCTGGCAAATTATTAAACAAGCACAATTAGAGAAAAAACAGATAGCGAAGTAAAAAAACACAGGGAAACAGTAAAACTATCCCTTTTTTAAATCATACTTTTAACACAATTTTTGCCGGCTTTTTTTGCTAAATACACACCTTGATCTGCCATCTTAATTAACTTTTCCACTTGCTGCATATTATCTTGTTTACTCGCCACACCAATGCTGACACTGCCGCACCAGGTGCCTTCCCCTATTTGTACTTTAAGTTCAGCCACGGCGTCACATAGCAGCTGTGCGATATGCTTAGCACCCGCAAAATCGGTATTTTCACAAATAACCAGAAATTCATCACCGCCCAAACGACAGACAATATCGTCATTACGTAACGTTTGCTGCAGTTGCTGGCTAAGTTCAATTAATACTTTATCACCCGCATCATGCCCGTAAGTATCATTGACTACTTTAAAATGATCGGCATCAATCACCAAACAGGAAAGTGGTTTGTTTTTTTGCTGCGCTTTTTTCCACAATGCTGTTAGATGAGACATTGCATAACGACGATTAGGCAGGTTAGTTAGCGCATCAGTTACAGCAAGTTGCTTAAGATGTTGATTGGCTTCTTGTAACGCTTGCGTGCGTTTTGCAACTTTCATTTCCAGTGTCTGATTTAATTGATGCAGCTCTTTATTACGTTCAGATACCTGCTTAAACAAGCTGCTTAAAGCACTTAATAACGCTTCGGTCGCACTATCAACTTCCGTACTCTCAGCTTGAAAAGCTTGCTCTGCAGTGCTGCCTTTCTTGATGGCTGCAAGTTGCCTTGCCATATTTTGATCCATTCCCAAAATATGATAAACCAACCAATGTGTTAAAAAGTTTAAAAGATCCCTTGATGCAGTTAGATTTTCAACTGAAATTTCATCATGCATTACTGTTATTTTTAATAAAAAATCTAAATGAGCTTTAATATGTTGAGAGTAAAAGCGCGCATCAATGCCCGCTTTTTCCATCAGTGTCTCTTCTTCCTGAAAATGATAAATCGTATATTCCTGTAGCTCTTGAAAAACAGTTTCAATATCTTTTAATGATAATTCATTTTGTGCAAGTAAATTACCAAATTTATTTATTAAGCCGACAAGATGAAAATGCTGCTGATCAACCTCAGCAAGCCCAGTAACAAAATACGTATCCCAACGAAATGACTCCATAATTTACCTAATATTAATTTTTTAAGAGAGTGAGAAATTTAATTATAGCCATGCTCAATATAAACAAAAGCACAATACTTGCTTGCACTGGCTGTAAGCGTTACTTTATAGAAAATATTTGCCTAGGATCAACTTATGAATCACATACTTTATTCATACCGTCGTTGCCCTTATGCGATGCGTGCACGTTTAGCAATCGCCTATAGCCAACAACAGGTTTCACTTCGAGAAATCACCTTAAAGTTAAAACCTGAGCAGATGATAGCTTTATCTGCAAAAGGTACTGTACCAGTTTTACAATCAGCAGATGGAACTGTACTTGATGAAAGTTTAGATATTATGGTTTGGGCGTTAGAACGTTGCGATCCTGATGGTTGGCTGCAGGGTAATTTAGCTGAGATGTTAAGTTTAATTGACGAAAATGATTTTGAATTTAAAGGCTGGCTCGATAAATACAAATATGCGGACCGTTTTCCACAATACCCTGCAATTTATTACCGAGATAATGGTGAAGAGTTTTTAACAAAATTAGAAAACCGACTGACAAATAGCCCTTACCTATCTGGTGAAAAAATCAGTCTTGCTGATATGGCAATATTTCCATTTATACGCCAGTTTGCTTGTGTTGATAAAGAGTGGTTTGAGCAAAGTCCCTACCCGAGTCTAAAAATCTGGTTAAGCAATTTTAGCGACTCCGCACTGTTCAGATCAATAATGAAAAAATACCCGACCTGGCTTGAATCCAAACAACAAATCATCTTCCCAGAAACTCAGTAAGAATAAACTCTGCTTGGAAATGGATTGCCCTATTTCTGATGGTTTAGGTATAAACCATCAGAAATTTTGAACAAACTATTCTTTTTCTGTCTGTTTGATTGTCAAAAATATCATCTAAGATGAACTTGTGTTCATAATATTAGAAAGGTATTTAAATGTTAGAAGCAGTTAAGCAATATAATATGACAGCTAAACTCCTGCATTGGGTTTCAGCATTATTTATTTTCGGCTTGTTTGCTCTTGGATTGTGGATGGTTGATCTCAACTATTACAGTGAGTGGTATAAAACAGCCCCTCACTGGCATAAATCTATTGGCCTGTGTTTATTTGCACTGACCCTATTTCGTATTATCTGGAAAAAGATAACCGCGACACCTGAAATTGAAGGTGAAAAGTGGGAAATACAAAGTGCTAAAATAGTCCATGCCACCCTCTACCTTTTATTACTTAGTATCTTTATTTCAGGGTACATGATCTCAACCGCAGACGGGCGAAGTATCGAAATATTTAACTGGTTTTCAGTGCCAGGTTTTGGCTCTTTTTTTGAAAACCAGGAAGATATTGCCGGTATCGTACATTACTACCTGGCATTTACACTGATTGGCTTAGCGGTTATTCATGCGCTTGCCGCTTTAAAACATCACTTTATTAATCAAGACAATACCCTAAATAAAATGCTTCGCATCAAACAACAATAGGAATTTAATAATGAAAAAATTATTTTTGCCAGTGGCACTAACAGCTGCGATGCTAATGCCAACATTTGCCAACGCAGCAGATTACAACATAGATAGCAAAGGCGCACACGCTTCAATCAATTTCAAAGTGAGTCACTTAGGTTACAGCTTTATTCAAGGCCGTTTTAATAAATTCGACGGTCAATTTAGCTTTGATCCGCAAAATATTGCCGCTTCTAAAGTGACTGTAAATATTGATACTCGTAGCCTAGATTCTAACCATGCTGAGCGAGATAAACATATTAAAAGCAGCGATTTCATTAACGCGAGCAAATTTTCGACTGCAAAATTTATCAGTACACAAGTAAGCTCCAAAGCCGATGGAAGTTTAGCCATTACCGGTAATTTAACTCTGCATGGTGTCACTAAAACGATCACTATTGATGCTGATTTTATCGGTGAAGGTAAGGATCCGTGGGGAGGATATCGCGCAGGTTTTCAAGGTACAACACGTTTGCAGCTAGCAGACTTTGCGATCCAGGTAATGGGCAGCTCCAGTTATGTGGATATGGACTTACACGTTGAGGGTGTTCGTTTGTAGTTTTTAATACCGCCATCATAATTGCTCAATAATAAGTCCTTAAATTCTTTAAGGGCTTTTTTAGCGCCCTCCGACTTTCCACAAATCGAACAATTACACTTAGCAACTATCAAATTCTAATACTTCAGGTGCTTCAACTGCAAATCTCACGGTACGACAATGACAACTTCCTTTCTATACCCAAACTACTTCAAGATTATGAACGTAACGTCAGTGTCACTAACACAATACCATGATCGGTACTTTCACCATCACGATCAAAGATAGGATTGATTAAATGCCGGTCATAAGTGTGGTATTCACTTAATTCAAAGATGCTTGATTGGCAGCGCGCATCAAACTCACAGGACAATAAAATATAATCGAGCACCGAACTAGTTTCACCGAAATAATGGGTCGCTTTACGTGTTATATGTTCAGTGTCATTATCGGTTGCCTGATACAGATCCCATGAATCTTTTAACAGGTATTTAGCAAGAAAAGCCTCGCTGTCGTATTTGGAAACAAAACGTAGAGAGTCCGTTATCAGATGAGTTAGAATGCCATCTGCCAGGGTATTATTAAAATCTCCCATCAATACCATAGGCAGTCCGGTTTTCTCACGACGGTTTATCATATTAACCATCAACAGGGCAGCTTCACTGCCCCGTTGAATTGTTGATCCCCAACCACCCGCCACCTGCGCTTTAAGCTTTTCGACAATATTTTTTTCACTCGACAGGCGATCGTTATTTTCAAATTCAAGCATTGGTCGTTTAGACTTAAAATGCACCACATAACAATCACAATCACCAATATGCGGTAAATCAACCGTTGCCCGCAACACTTGCCTACTAAACGAAAAATCGTCTGTAAGCCCCATTGCCAGCGCAAGATCTGTATCTGGAATAACTGCATCAACATTTTTAATCGGATAACGTGAAGCAATAGCAACCACAGGACTTCGGAAGATAAAATCATCAACGATCTCGGGTTGATCCACCACTGCAAAATGCTTATAACCATGTTGTAAAACCAGATCACATAACGACTCAGGGCTAAACACCTCCTGAAAACCAACCAGATCGGGCTGAAACTCATTCAAGTAATCGGCAATCCAACGCTGCTTTTTGTCCCACTGCGCCGCACTGTAGATTCGCTCAAAATCATAATAAGCAAACGGAGGCTCAAGGTAATTAAACAGATTAAAGGTGGCAATTTTGAGTTTAGAATGAGGCACAAGCTCATTTGAGCTTTGAACTGTTTCAGACTCAGGTGGATTATTTGCTGGCAAATTGATTGTCTCAGGTGATGTTTATATAAGGATTATAACGCAATTGCTGCGAGGGTGTTATTAAGCTTAGGATTCTATAGATAGCGATTAGCTCATGTAACCGGCCGGTTTGCTTTGAATCAGGCACGTTTAACTCGCCCTTCTCCCTCAAAATATCAAGCAAACAGATAATTAATATACAGATAAAGAACTATACTTAATCAGCTAAATATAAAAGAGTGGCTGTAATGCTAAAAGGAATTAGCAAATGAGGGTTTGCACGTGAAAAAAATAATAACCAGTTGCCTGGGGCTAATATTGCTTTGCTTACCTTTGCAGTTATTAGGCAAACAAAAAGTCTTAATCATAGAAAGTTACCATAGCGAATTTGCTTGGGATCAGAATTATATTGACGGTATTAAATCGGTCTTTAAAGATGATTTTGAGCTGTTATATTTCCAGATGGATACTAAACGCCTGCCTAAAACGGCTTACCAGGAAAGAGCAAATAAAGCCTGGGAGCACTTTCAAAAGACAAAACCCGATTTAGTTATTTTAGGTGACGATAATGCGCTTAATTACCTCTCTCTGCGTTTTTCTCAAACCGTAACACCTGTAATCTACCTTGGTATCAACAATAACCCCCGCCATTACAATATTCATCATAGTAAAAACATAACCGGTGTATTAGAGCGCCCTTTGATTAAACGTGCGATTCCAACTGTGGCCCAGTTATTACCCCAAAAAGTAACTAGTATATTATTGATGTTTGATAATAGCCTGACCTCTCACACTATTTTAGAAGAGGTATTTTCCACTAATACACAGATAATTATCTCCGGTATTAAGGTCGAAATCAGGTTAATTGGTGACTGGGAAACCTGGCAAAATAAACTGTTAAGTACGGCTAATAATTATGATGCTGTGTTTTTAGGTTTATTCCACACCCTTAAAGACAAAGATAATAACCATATTCCCGCAGAGCAAGTTCTTCAGTGGTCGGCAAAAAACACCCCGGTTCCCCCTTTTGGTTTTTGGGATTTTTCAATTGGTCAGGATAAAGCGATTGGAGGCTTAGTACTGTTTGGTTATGAGCAAGGAAAACTGGCTGCGGAAATGGCAAAAGAGGTACTGACAACAGGTATCGAACCTTATCAGTTGGGCACAAAAACGGCTGAAAAAGGCAGTTATCTTTTTAGTCGTAAAGCGCTGCAAAAATATGGCATTACGCTGCCGCAGAAACTGGAAAATAAAGCGATCTTGATTGACTAAAAATGGTATAAAACTTCCCTTTCTTTTTTTTGTCGATAAAAATTACTGTGACAAAGTTCGACAAAAACATCAACTTATATATCCCCCTACCCATTAACAGTCTATTCTTGCAAAAATTAGGAACAAGACACTGCGCTAAAAGGATTTAGCAAATAAGGTTTTCCCCGTGAAAAGAACAATTTATTACTGCTTATGCTTAGTTTTACTTTATTTACCTGTACAAAGTTTTGCCAAACAAAAAATATTAGTCATCGAAAGCTACCACAGCGAGTTTGATTGGGATATCAGTTACAAGCAGGGTATTCAATCGGTATTAGAAGATGATTTTGATCTGCATTACTTTCAGATGGACACTAAACGTATTGCTAAGTCTTTATATAAAGAACGCTCGGATAAAGCATGGAATTTTTATAAACAACTCGAACCCGATTTAGTAATTTTAGGCGACGATAATGCGGTGCAGTATCTCAGTGAGCGTTTTCTCCAGGTAACAACCCCTGTTATCTTTCTGGGATTAAATAATAACCCCCGTCATTACAATATCCATCAAAGTAAAAATATTTCCGGCGTGTTGGAGCGTCCGTTGCTTAAACGCGCGATTCCTATCATTGATCAGGTGCTGCCACAGAAAGTAAACCGTGTATTAGTTATGTTCGACAACAGCGTTATCTCCCACACTATTTTAGAAGAAGTATTTTCAAGCAATACACAACTGACAATATCTGGTATTGCGGTTGATATAAAACGAATTGGCGAATGGTCTGAGTGGCAGAAGACACTGCTCAGCGCTGCTGATAAAAATTATGATGCGGTATTTATAGGTTTATTCCATACACTGAAAGACAGTGAAGGCAAGCATATGCCAGAAGAACAGGTTCTTGAATGGTCGGCCAAAAATACACCACTTCCTCCTTTTGGTTTTTGGGATTATTCTATTGGCGAAAATAAGAATATCGGCGGTTTGGTTATATTTGGTCATGAGCAAGGAAAGCTGGCGGCCGAGATGGCAAAAGAAGTACTTGTAAGCAAGGTACAACCCTACCAGATTAGAACAAAAACAGCAGAAAAAGGGCGTTATCTTTTTAGCCGTAAAGCGCTGCACAAATATGGCCTGACACTACCGGAAAAAATGGCCAAAAGAACAATATTTATTGATTAACAGAGCGGTTCCCTAACTATTTTTATTGGTTAGGGACGGGAATATGCTACAACACCTCTTTAATAAACCGCATGACCTCTTTTACCCTTCTGGGCATATGCGTATGCCGATGAAAACAGAGGTAAAGAGGTTCGCTCACAGGATTAGCCAAAGTATGAACTGTAATTAAATCTGGGCTATGGAATGATCTAACCGCATTCAATGGTAAAACGGTAAAACCAAAACCTCGACTTACCGGCTCGAGTATCAAACCAATCTGATTGGAAAAACCCTTATGCTCAAATTGAGCGCAACATTCAAACTCTAAAAAATTTTCACTTAATAATAATTGACTGTGATGTTGTGCATCAGGATGTGAAATAAACCCCAGCTGCAATAAACAGTTCCAGTCAACGGCAGTGATTGTATTTGCTGTTACCAACACCAGCTCTTCCGTGCCTATTTTTTGGCAAACTACATCATCAAGTTCGCTCAATTGACTCATAATACCGAGATCATATTTACGATCGGCAATATCAAACTCAATTTGCCTATTCGGTGCAAATATATAATCAACCTGCAACTGCGGATGCTTTGCTTGATAATCAAGCAATAAAGAATACAACTTTAAACCGATACTGCCCGGTGAAGATATTTTTACGAGCCCTTCATACTTTGCATCCAGGTTAACGCTATTTTCCAATCTGCTCAGCGCAGATAGTATCTCCTGCCCGTCGCGATACACTTTCTGCCCCGCATCTGTAAGATGAAATGACTTTCCCTCTCTGACTAATAACTCACTATCAAGCTGCAGCTCAAGCTTTTTAATATGCTGACTAACCCCGGACTGGGTCATATGCAGTTTATCTGCGCTGCGCGTAAAGTGCCCGACATCAACCAGCGTGCAAAAGGTGTGTAACAAAACAGGATTAATCATTACAAATTGCTCTCATTTCGATAATAAATGATAATTTTTCATACTTCACCATACACTATAGTATCTATCTTATCTAACCACTAACGAAGAGAATATTATGAGCACTGCATACCCAAGAGCGTTATCACATATCGGCATATCTGTTCCCAACCTTGAACAAGCCGTCAAATTTTATACCGAAGTATTAGGTTGGTACTTAATTATGGAGCCAACTGAAGTTGTCGAAGATAAAAGTGCAATTGGTGAAATGTGCACCGATGTATTTGGCTCTCACTGGGATAAATTTCGTATTGCCCACCTGTCAACGGGCGACCGTCTCGGCGTGGAATTATTTGAATTTAAAAACCAGGAAAACCCTGAAAACAACTTTGAATATTGGAAAACAGGTGTCTTCCACTTCTGTGTTCAAGATCCGAATGTTGAAGAGTTAGCAGAAAAAATCGTTGCTGCGGGCGGAAAAAAACGCATGCAAGCACCGCGCTACTACTACCCGGGTGAAAAACCTTACCGCATGATCTATATGGAAGACCCATTTGGTAATATTTTAGAAATTTACAGCCACAGTTATGAACTGACCTATGCAGCGGGAGCTTATAAATAAAAAAATGCCGTTCACTATAAAACACGGTTCGGCTCACAGCCAATACCATGATATGGCCAGCAAACGCCGGGCAAAAAAAAAGACCAGCACGGGGGCTGGTCTTTTGAATTAACTGGATACTGGCTGTACCGCCCTTACCTTACATGACATTCTCATCACTAAGGAGCTACGGTAATTGTATAACTCATATCTTGATCGTTAACACGAAGCAGATAGTTGCCGATAACATCTGTGTAAATATTGCTATTATCATTTTCGTTCAATATACCATTTTCATCCCAGTCAGCCCACTGTGTATCCCAGTTGTTATATTCGGTGAACTTAAAGCGTTGAGTACCATCTCCATCTCCATCTCCAGTGAATGTGACAACCAGTTCCCAGATGTGATCCGATACCAAAATCATCGCCGTTGCACCCCAGCCATTAGGCGTACCACGAAGATAAAAGCTACCCAGATTACTAACAGGAGGTTGCTCTGGCTTGACGTGACCGCCCACCCAAACCGAAACACTGCCGCCTTTCACTTTAAAGGTAGCGTTACCATCAGCATCCGTACATACGGTATCGTCGGCCGCATAATTGCCGGTGATATCAACAAAACACTCATCCGCATTATCAATGCCCATCGCCATCAATTTTGTACCAGCGTCTGCATCGGTCATTAACACAGCCATACCTTCTGAATGTTCGCTGTCACCCTCACGAGTCCAGCCGATCACATCAGAGTCATTCAAGTAACTGATCTGCTTACCGTACGCATAATCACGACGTGCCTGTAATAAAATATCCAAGGTCGTTTTATTGGATGTCATATCGATAGTGTGATCATTCCCGTCTGTACCTTTATCCGTGTAAGTTGCGCCATAATAATCCGCATAAAATACATTCGGATAACCTTCCTGACGCAGCAGAATAAACGCGTAAGCCAGCGGTTTAAACCAGTTCTCAACTGGCGATTCCAACGCCTGCAGCGACTGCGTATCATGGTTTTCAACTAAGGTAACCGCATGAGCCGGGTTGTTTTTCATCAAGGTGCCATTCATCAGACTGCCCATATCGTAGCCACCACTTCCCTTAGAAGCATTGTGGAAGTTCAAATGCAGCGGCGCATCAAACAACGACATACGGTAGTTGGTATCTTTCAGATAGGTCTGCAGCGAAGCCAGATCATAATCCCAGTATTCCCCGACCGTAAACAACTCTTTACCTGTCGAACTGCGCACAGAATCTAGCCATGTGTTGAAAAAGCCAGTATCAATATGTTTAACCGCATCCAGACGTAAGCCGTCTAGGCCTGCAAATTCAACATACCATTTACCCCATGTATTGAGCTCTGCGACAACGTCAGGATGACCCATATCCAGATCCGCGCCCATCAGGTAGTCATAGTTTACATATTCACTGCTCACCTGAGTGTCCCACGCTTTACCTTCACCGCGGAATTTGAAAATACTCTTCTCTTCGTTAGTTTGATCCCAATCTACGCCATCGAAATGCACCCAGCTCCATTTAAAGTCAGAGTACTGATTAGCACGAACAGGGAAATCAAATTTAGTCCAAGCTGCTATCTCGACATCACCGCCATGCTCACTATTACGGTCATCCGCAACTACACGAACGGCTGTAACCTGCTCTGTTGCCTCGGCTCCCATCTTATGATTCAGCACAATATCAGCGTAGATCTTAATCTCCGCTGTATGAGCAGCAGAGATAGCGTCCAAATATTGCGTCTTATCACCGTATTTAGTACGAGTCTGTCCCTGTTGATCAAATTCCCCCAGATCATACAGATCGTAGGTTGAGTAACCCACGTCCAGCTTGCCACTGCCATCTGTAATCTCCATCGCTTTATAAGCCGGCGGTAACCATAATGCAGTGATACCCGCATTCGCCAGATTTTGCGCTTCGCTAGAAACCATACTCCACAAGTTATCTTCCGCGGTGTTATACCAGTGGAAATACTGCATCATCGTTTCGTTAACAGTGCTTCCGCTGCCATCTGATGTAATGCTTAGAGTGTCGTTAACTGCATCCAGTTCAAAGGTATATTGTTCAGTCGCCGTTACCGTGATCGTAATTTGAGAATCATAATTAGCATTTTGCAATGCCAAACCATCCACTGCGGCAGACAGATTTTCATATGCCCACACAGGCGTCCAATCTGCCGATGCAAGCTTGAACTGATACTCGCCAGAGCGCAGATAAACTTTGCTTCGATATTTACCATCACCGATATAGGTCATCTGAAGACCGCCATTCCAGTCGGTTAATGTGCCACGAAGATAGAGTGCTTCAACATTGAAAGGTGGCGGCGTACCAAGATCTCCAGCTGGAGGAACAATTGTCAGCAGTGCATTGCTCGGATTGCTCAGATCTAACTTAAAGTGGTAAGAGCCAGTTATTGGCACGATAAACTGCGAATTACCGTCACTGTCATCAGCACTTCCCCACCAGTCATTCAGCAGCTCATTGTCAGTACCTTTACCCAGACTGTCACCTGAATAGATGCTGCTCCAATTGCTGCTAGCCAACTTGAAGTTAAGCGTTTCCAATGCATCTAAAGTCAGATCAAGTTCATAAATCCCCTGCCCTTTATATTCAAATAAATTATCAGTTCCCCAGTCGTTAAATTCACCGCGCAGGTAAAGAGGCGCGACAGGCGCATCCATACCCGTTCCCTGAACATCCCCTTGCTGCGGTTTCACAAAGACAACAACTGAAAGTCCCGGAATCACTAACTTGCCAGTTGCAACGTCAACCCGAGCCGCAATTAAACGCGAATCATTACCCGCCAGCATCACTGGATGCAATTCAAAACCATCAGCTCCAGGAATACTTACCCATTTATCCGAAGTACTGGCATTAATTGCCACCACTATCGCTTCATAGTTCGAATCCAGATCATCCCCCATTTCGACACCGTCATCAATACTCATAACAATGGTATTTATCTCAGCGGTGCCTACATTATGGAAAGTAACCCTGTCTATGATCTCCTGAGAAGTGCCTAAACGTAGCAGTTCACTTTGAGATCTGATTGCCAGCAGTTCTTTAAAACGCTCATTCGTCCAGTTAATATTTTCAGAAGAAGCAATAGTATTTGGATTAGCAATGATCCCCTTTATGGCATCCCAGTTTTGACCATCTTTATCAAATCGCGGTAAACCAACATTCCAGTTGTTGCTCTGCATACTGAAATCAACGCGGTTATACCAGTCACCTGAATCATAAGAATCACGCTCCATCGACTTAGAACGCAGCAGCTCCGTTCC
>NZ_CEZLMY010000111.1:0-10406 GCF_983033635.1 Psychromonas sp.
GTACACCGTAATGCAGGTAGTTACCAGATGCATCATCAGCAGAGATTGCTTTAGTGCCAGACCACATCGTTAAGTTAGATGGTGCTAAATCCGCAGAGCCGCCTAACAGTTCTGGTAACATTGCGCCAAATGTTTCGATACAGTTTTGTGATGCTTTACGTGTTGCTATATTCGCAGAATTAGCTTGTAACTCTTCGATATACGCGCTTGATTTTTCAGCCCACTCGCTTGGGAACTCGTTATTAATGCGGCGTTTATATTCAGCAGCAAGTTCAGGAAAAGCTGCGGCATAAGCTGCAAACTTCTCATCCCAAGATGCTTCAACGGCTTGACCTTGAGCTTTATTATCCCAACCCGCATAGATATCAGCTGGGATTTCAAAATCACCGTAGTTCCAGCCTAATGCTTTACGTGTTGCGATAATTTCATCAGCACCTAGTGGTGCACCGTGACAGTCGTGTGTACCTTGCTTAGCCGGTGAACCAAAACCGATAATTGTTTTACAACAGATCATCGTCGGTTTAGTTGTTTCAGCTTTTGCAGCGATAATTGCCGCTTTAATCTCTTCACTGTTATGACCGTCAACAGAAATCACATGCCAACCGTATGCTTCGAAACGTTGTTGTGTATTATCTGTAAACCAACCTTCAACTTCACCGTCGATTGAGATGCCGTTGTCATCCCAGAATGCAATCAGTTTGCCCAGACCTAATGTGCCAGCTAGTGAACATGCTTCATGCGAGATACCTTCCATTAGACAACCATCGCCTAAGAAAGTGTAAGTGTAATGGTCAACAATATCGTGACCTTCACGGTTAAACTGCGCCGCTAATGATTTTTCAGCAATAGCCATACCAACAGCGTTAGTAACACCTTGGCCTAATGGGCCAGTAGTTGTTTCAATACCAGGCGTATAGCCAAGCTCTGGGTGGCCTGGTGTTTTAGAATGCAGTTGACGGAAAGACTTAATATCATCAATTGACAGATCGTAACCTGTTAAATGTAATAGAGAGTAGATCAACATTGAACCATGGCCATTAGACAGAATAAAACGGTCTCGATCAGCCCATTCTGGATTAGTTGGATTATGTTTTAAGAAATCACGCCAAAGGACTTCGGCGATATCCGCCATCCCCATTGGTGCTCCAGGGTGACCTGAATTTGATTTTTGAATGGCATCCATACTAAGGGCACGAATTGCGTTCGCTAGCTCTTGACGAGAAGGCATCTGTTTCTCCTGATTAGGTTTAGTTAAGTTCAATTGCTGAAAATTGATTAGTGTCAAACATACGGGCGGGATTATCCCAAATGATCTGGGGCACTGGCAATGAAAAAGATAAAAATTCGTCACATATTTTCACAAATTTCTTCTCATTTTCTATCTCACTGGTTAAATCACAGTGAGTTTACTCAATTGTGTCCTATCTTTATTTAAAATCCCAATCAACAGACAGACAAAATAATGAGTTTTCCAAATTACACCATTAGTAAACTATTACCTTTGGTGATATTAAGTAGCTGTTTTAGTGTAGTGGTTGTTTATAGCTTTCGCTATATCGTATATCACCCTCTATATCTGAGCATTACGCTGTCAAGCCATGTTGTTGTCGCCCCTCTGCTCGGCACTGTTTTATTAATAATACTGTTTTATCTGTTCGCCAGACATTTAAAATCAGGCCTGCCACATGTTGTTTTAGAGTTTCATATCGGCCTTGGCCGTTTACCTTTCTTAAATCTTTTATTTCAATTTTTAACCGCCAGTATCGCTTTATTGATGGGTTTTACAATTGGGGCAATAGGCCCTGCTGTACATATAGGTGCAGGAAGCGCTAATTTAGTCGGACAACTTTTTATGGTTCGCTCCCATACTTTACGGGTTTTAACGGCATGCGGCAGTGCGGTTGCTATTACCGTTATGCTAGATGCCCCTTTAATGGCGATCTTATTTACTTATGAGACAATTATCCGTCAATTTAGATGGCGTACACTACTGTTAGTCTCCACCGCAACTTTGTTTGCTCAATGGTTTGCACATCAACTAGACATTTCCCCCTTTATCATTGAGGTAGTACCTTTCTCTTTATCCATTTTATTGCTAATTAAAATGATGTTATTTGGCACTCTCTGTGGATTGATCTCCTCCTCTTTTTTAAACGTGATTAATTTTTTAACACAAAAATTACGCATTAATTATTGGAAAAAATTAGCTTTAGCGGGCCTGATAACATCACTGCTCTCATGGGGGGCGCCAGAAACCATTGGTTTAGGTTATGAACTACTGCAAAAACTACTTTATGAACCTCTGACAATCTCATTGATAACTGTTTGGTTAATTGTTTGGTTAATTGTCCGCTTTATTAGTTCAGCAGCTGTGATCGCCTTAGCCGTCCCCGGCGGTGCATTGGGGCCCAGTTTGATTTTAGGTGCATTAACGGGCGCTATTTTTAGCCTGCTGTTTAATTTCCCGGACAGTCAGATGTTTATTATTGTAGGCATGGGCGCACTCTTAGGCGCAGTATTACATGTACCATTGGCGGGGATACTTTTTGTTTTAGAAAGTACTAATGAGATTAGCCTGTTACTGCCTTGTCTTTTCGCAAGTTATAGCGCTTATTATATCCACCAACGCATTAGCAAGCAGAATAATTTAATTGAGTTGTTACTCGCCAGGCAGAATGTCATTTTTCGTAACAGCCCGTCATTAAGAAAAAAGCGACTGACGTCGCCTTTATGACCTTTTCTTCGAGCGTTAAAAATCAATTAACTTTGCTGTTCTGCGTAACCAGTCTCTCTATTTGGTCCGAACACGAAAATAATGCCTTTATCTAATAAGATTTGTGTGGTTTTATCAAAAAAAGTGATCGCTTGGTCGCTTGGCATATGCTTTAAAATCAACTCAATGGCAATATCAAAACCTTTACTATCGGGCAAAGCTTTTAGTAGCTCTCCTGATTCGATGAAGTAGATATAAGTATTAATTTTTTCTTGAAGGGTATAAAGATGCACATTATCAGCATCCCAAACCAGTGAATCAATAACAGTTAAAAATACACGCTGCGCTTCTTTTTCCACCCCGATAGCATCGATACTATCAGTTTCAATTACACTCATTGCTTTGCCTTTTTAATTTTATTATCCATGAGGGTGGACAAGTCGCCAACTCGCCATGCCACCTTCAACACTATAAACATCCAGATAACCTTGGTCACACAGATACTGTGCGACACCTTTACTGCTATTGCCATGATAACAGATAACAAACACTGGCGTGTTCAGATCGACCTTTTTCATAAATTGAGCAAGAGTGGCATCGGAGAGGTGGAAAGAATCTTCAATATGATCGCTTTTATAAGCATGATCATCCCGGATATCAACCATTTGCACTTTTTCTTTTATTGAGCGCTGCTTAGCATCATAAGCATTAATTATCTGGAAGGTTGGCATAATATTTCCTTATCAAAAATAGCCTGTACACTCAATTTAGCAAACCTCATCAAATTTATGCAACATTTCATTTACATATTTAAAATTGCGCCGGGAAAATTAATAGTAGTAAGCCGTCGCTTGCTATTAATAGCGAATTTAAGGTAAAAAAGATGAAAACAGCTATCTCTATTTGCTTATCATGGGGAGAATTTATTTATCTCTAGCTCACGAATAACGCCAGTTTGTCAATTTTCACTGGTTGAATTTTGTTCAATCTACAAGGGCGGCGTTTGTTGACAATTTCTACTGGATTATCGCCTGTTTAGGCTCTACCTTGTAGAAATAACCAACAAACAGCTGTAAAAACAACCTTGAAAGATCAACACCCCTTAAGTATTGGTGTTACAGGCATAAGTTGCTATGCCACTTTAAATAATTGCATGTTATGATGATACTAATTTGATTACTTATTTTACATTAAATTTTATTTCCATTTAGAGGTGAAAACATGTTTATAGTTACAGGTGGAGCTGGTTTTATCGGCAGTAATATCGTCAAATCCCTTAATGAACGTGGAATCACAGATATTCTTGTTGTCGATGATCTGACTGACGGTACAAAATTCGTCAACCTAGTTGATTTGCAAATAATGGATTACATGGATAAAGGTGAATTCATCACGCAAATCGTTTCCGGTCAAGATTTTGGTGATGTTGAAGCTATTTTCCATGAAGGGGCATGCTCTGCAACCACTGAGTGGGACGGTAAGTTCATGATGGAAAACAATTATGAATATTCAAAAGATCTACTTCATTACTGTATTGAGCGCGATATTCCCTTCTTATATGCATCATCAGCCGCCACTTACGGTGGCAATGACACATTTAAAGAAGAACTAAAATACGAAAAACCTTTAAATGTTTACGGTTACTCTAAATTTCAGTTCGACCAATATGTGCGACGAATTTGGGATGATGCCCAAGAGCATAATGAAACGTTACCGCAAATCGTTGGTTTCCGTTATTTCAATGTATACGGTCCGCGTGAACAACATAAAGGCAGCATGGCAAGCGTTGCATTTCACCTAAATAACCAGCTTAATGCCGGTGAAAATGCCAAACTTTTTAAAGGCGAGCATAAGCGTGATTTTGTTTATGTCAGTGATGTCTGCAAAGTTAATTTATGGTTTTTTGACAACAATATTTCAGGTGTTTTTAATCTCGGCACAGGTCAAGCTGAATCTTTCCTTGAAGTGGGAAAAGCAGTAGTAAAATATCACCAGAAAGGACAAATTGAACGCATCCCTTTTCCTGACCATTTAAACGGTCGTTACCAGAGTTTTACTGAAGCTGATTTAACTAAGTTAAGAGCGGCGGGTTATGATGGAGAGTTCAAAACAGTTGCACAAGGCACTGCTGAATATATGGTTTGGCTTAATCAGTGAGTACTCGAAAATGAAAGCATTTGTAATTAGTCTTGTTCGCTCAACTGAGCGTAGAAGAGAAATTAAAAAACAACTGGATAATGCAGGCATTGTATTTGAATTTTTCGACGCAATTGACTCCTCTACACCCAACTTTAAATATTCAGAACGAAGAGCTCCAAAGCAAACAAAATTACGTTTTGGTTATCAACTTCTTGAAAGTGAATTAGCCTGCTTTGCCAGTCACCTATGTCTATGGGGAAAGTGTGTTGAATTAAATGAGCCTATTTTAATCTTTGAAGATAGCTTTCAACTAAACACCTCTTTTATTGAGCTCTACAGCTCTTTTAACGAATTAGTCAAGAAGTACCCACTTATTAAACTTTGCTCTTTATTCCCCAAAAAATTTACTACTTTAGAGAATATTAACGAGGCAATCAGTATTGTTTCTTATAAAAGACGGACTTGTGGTACCCAAAGTTATTTACTTACGCCACATGCGGCAAATAAACTGATGCAAGGTGCGATGCCCTTTCTTGAGCCTGTAGATCACTATATAGAAAAAAGTTGGCGACACGGCGTTTCGGTGTGCAGCTTTAAGCCCAATATCGTTGAAAGAAGCGACATCGTATCAACTATTGGTTCTTCTCGTAAAAATAAAAAAGGGTTACAATTTTGGCACAAAATCATTATAGAAAGCTTCCGAACCTATGAAAGAACAAGAGCAAAATTTGAAAATTTGACCTTTATAATCGCCAGAAAAAGAAAATAAGCCTGCCATGATAAATATAGATAAAAACATTAAATCACATTTTTTTGATACCATAATACTGCTGCCCATTTATTGGACTTTTACTGGAATGTTTTTATACCCCAATGGTAAAAAAGCGATGGTGGCAATTGTCCTCATTGCAGCGATAACATCACTATACAAATACGGTATTAACCATATAAAAGACAACTTAAAAAATAATAAGTTTATTTGGTTATTAGCTGCGTCATCGATATTTGCCATCCTAGCAGATAGCTATTACGGTTACAGCGCCAGCCAATTAAGAGCTTTTGTGTCACTATTTGTCTATTTTTCTATTCTGCCCGCGCAGTTAAATTCTAAAATAGAGCTGAAATCATTAACCCTTACGGGGGCTGCAACGTCCTTAATATACTTGTTAATTCAAATGCTTGTTTATGATAATTATGGCCGCACGTGGACTATCAACCCTTTACCTTATGCGACATTTATTTGTTCAATAGCAATTATGTCTCTCTACTTTTTACTGCACAGCAACTCTTTCAAGCAACGAGCGTTATGGCTAATAGCATTTATTACAACGTTACTCCCTATTTTTTACTCTCAAGCTCGAGGGCTTTGGCTTGCATTAAGCGTTGCAATACTACTGCTAGTAATTAAATCATTTATCAATAATAAAAAATCTATTTTATTATTGATACCGCTTATACTGGTCACTGCTATCCCGACCTATTTAGCTTCCGATAAGATTACGCAACGCATAGAGCAAACGATATCTGAGACGAAGCAAATTTCTGCTGCCAATTTAAACACCTCAATTGGAATGCGCTTACAGATGTGGAAAGCCGCACTTTATTTAAGTACTGAGTCCCCCATTATAGGGGTAGGTGATAAACATATAGCATATAAAAAAGAGCTGGCTGAGCAAGGTATTATATCCTCTTCTATTATTCATTATTCCCATTACCATAATCAGTTTTTAAATGAGTTGGTTAAATATGGGGTTATCGGTTTGTTACTCTTACTCTTTTCTATTTTCCTGCCAATCTACTATTATTTAAAAGTTGAAAACCAATATAAACGCCCCGCTATTTGGGTACTTTTGATCTTTCTTATCGCCAGTTTAACTGACGTTCCATTTCAACATGCCCAACCGATAACATTCTATTTTATAGTTATGTATATTGCATTATACGCAGCCCCTGCGCCGCTAATAAAGCGAGAAACATCATCAACATTCTAATTTGCAGCTCTTATCAAAGCGCATGGAACAGTGTCCGCCCAGAGGCGGAAATGTTTATTGAATTTGTTAAGCAGGGGCACAATGTTACCGTAATGACCCAAGGTGATGCAGAGTATGTTGAACGGTTCATAAAGCAGGGTGTTAAAGTCATTGATTGCTACCCTAGTAAAAAAATATGTATTAAAACCATAAAAAAAGTTCATAACACTCTAAAAGAAAATACTATTGATATTTGCTATGCATTTAACTCTAAAACAATTCCCAATGCAGCTTTTGCCTGTATCGGCACAAAAGAAAAGTTAGTCGCCTATCGCGGCACAACGGGCGGTTTATATCGCCATGATCCTTCAGCTTATTTGACGCAACAGCCCCAAAGGGTAGGTGGTATTGGTTATCAAAACCGACAACGTTTTAAGCAGGAATTAGTCGATAACAATAAGATCGAACCGGTCGTGCTCAAGTTCAGCCGATTGCATAATAGTTTTATTGAAGAGCTATCCATTAAAGGTATTATCGGTTTTCTTACTTTGATCTTCTTTTTAGCTCCGGCCTTTTTTGTTCTGCGTAGAGGAAATATCAAAAATAATGTTTTTTCTCAGTTAGGAGTTGTGCATATCACCCTTGTTATGGGTTATGGCCTTACTCAAAACCACATCAATCATCATTTCGGAATGTTGCAATATCTAATGTTTGTTATAATTTTTTATTCGCTGTTATATGATAAAAATCAAAAACCAACCCCACACAAAATCAAGGTTACACTTTGAATACATTGATAAATAAAAAAATATCTGTTTGCATTATTTGTAAAAATGAAGAAAAGAATATCGAGCGCTGCTTAAAATCTGTTGACTGGGCCGATGAAATTATTATCGTTGATTCGGGAAGCTGCGATGCAACCCTTGAGATTGCTCAAAAATATACCGATAAAATTTTTATTCGTAGTGATTGGCCCGGTTTTGGAAAACAAAAACAACGCGCAGAAAAATTAGCTAGCCATGATTGGATTTTAGCGATTGATTGTGATGAAGAAGTCACACCAGAACTACACCATGAAATACTCGATGCTCTGAAAAATGCAGATGAAAAGACCGTGTTTATGGTTAATCGCCTTACTAACCTATGTGGGCAATTTATTTATCACAGTGGCTGGCATCCTGATTACATCAATCGCCTGTATAACCGTAAATATTTTGGTTACAACGACAAACCGGTGCATGAATCGATCTCCTGCAAAGGCGCACATAATGTCAAACTTAAGCATAAACTATTGCATTATCAATATGATGATTTATATCTATACATAAGCAAACGCAATAGTTATGCTGAAGCAGGCGCTTGTGATAAGTTTCTAAAGAATAAAAAAACCAGCCTCTCACAAGCGGTACTTTCAGCATTGGTTGCTTTTATGCGACACTATTTTCTGCGTGCAGGTTTTTTGGATGGCAAACTTGGTTTTGTTATTTCAGTGATTCAAATGCAATACACCTTTAATAAATATCTTTTTCTAAAATATAAAAAAAGTAATAAAGAATAGGTGAAGATAGTTCATTACAAATCGGCTAAACACTTAATAATTGGAAAAAAATGAAAATTCTCGTTTGTAGCTCATATTTACACGCTTGGAACAGTGTTCGTCCTGAGGCTGAAATGTTTGTCGAGATGGTCAAGCAAGGCCATCAAGTCACCATTGCCACTCAACCAGGGGCTGAATACATCCCTCGCTTTATTGAGTGTGGTTTGAAAGTTATTGAGCTTTATCCGACTAAAAAAGTCTGTATTCAAACGATTAAAACGTTACATAAAGAGTTAAAGCAAGGTCATTATGACATCTGCTATGCCTTTAACTCAAAAACCATCCCCAATGCAGCCTTTGCCTGTATCGGCACAAAAGTTAAATTAATTGCTTACCGAGGTACAACGGGAGGATTATACCGCCATGATCCAAGTGCCTATTTAACTCAACTCCACCCAAGAGTAGACGGCATCATATGTGTATCAAATGCAGTACAAAAAGATGTGGTCAAACGTGTTTGGAAAAAAAAGCAAAATGTAGTGACTATCTACAAAGGTCATCAACTAGATTGGTATAAAGTGGCGCCGACTGCACGCGCGGAATTTAATTTATCTGAAAAAAATATTATTGCAGTTTGTGCGACCCATGTTCGTCCAAGTAAAGGGATCTCTGTACTGCTACAAGCTACACATTTTATAGATAACCCCAACTTTCATCTTATTCTTGCTGGCAGCGGTTATGAGCCTCACTTTGATGAGATAAAAGCAAGCCCCATGGCAAAGCGCATTCATTATATTGGCCACAGAACAGATATCCCCTCTTTGATGACCATGGCTGACTTTCAAGTTCAGCCATCCATCAGTGGAGAAGGTTTGCCAAGAACAATCATTGAAGCGATGGCTAATGGCAGCACTTCAGTTGTCACCACTACTGGCGGCTCTCCGGAGCTTGTTGTTGATGGGGAAACGGGTTATATCGTTGAAACCAACAATGCTAAAGCCTTTGCCGATGCGATGAACAAACTGATTAGCAGCAAAGCAAAATGTATTGAGATGGGTCTGAAAGCGCAACAACGACTGGAGAACTACTTTAGCTCTAAAGAAACCGTTAAACAGCATTTGAGCTACTTTTCCAAATTAATAAAGCAAAAATAATTCCTTTAAGGATGACTGTATTTATGAATATCTATCTCTGCTCTACTGTACGCCACCTTTTATTTTCTGTATTAAAGGCTTTGGATGAAGCAAACGATACACATACTATTTTTATGATTTGCGATCAGCAAAATATCGATGCACTACAATTTGATATAAACGCTTTACCTGATCACATAAAAGTACAGTTTGTACTTCGTCAGCAAATAAGAAAGACATTGTACAGCGGCATAAGCGGAAAAATCAGAAAGTTAATGGCCAACTTTAATGTTACAACTACGCACCAACAGCAAAATACAATAGCAGTTCAATTATTTAATAAGTATTTCAATTTAGGCTTAAATCAGAGTGATTTGAATAGCAGAAAGCTGTTTTTATTTAATGACAGAAATAGAATGTCACGTTTGTTTAGACTGGCTTTTTGTGAATATACTTTAATTGAAGAAGGGTTAGCCAATTATGGAGGTATTAAATTAAAAACAGTAGAAAAAGTCGCTGCCTTTTTTAGTTCCAATAAAAAAGAAATACGTTATTTTGGAGATGATAAACGCTGTAAAGCCATCTATTTAATTAACCCAGAAAAAGCACCCGCGGCTTTACGTTCAAAAGTACAAGAAATTAATTTTATTAAAAAAGAAAACATCAATAACTACTGCACAGCCTTTTTCAAAATATCTGAAAGCGCAAATTACGGTTGTATTTTAGCTACCCAACCTCTTGTTCATACCCATATTGACATGAAAATTTATCAAAAAATCATCGCAAGCTGTCTAAAAAATAAAATATCAATCGCTATCAAACCACATCCAAGTGAAGATATTAGCCGCTACCAAGAGCTACTACCGGATATCCCTTTAATAAAAAGTAAGCTGCCTTTGGAACTTGTCATTTTC
>NZ_CEZLMY010000111.1:10416-11788 GCF_983033635.1 Psychromonas sp.
GTCATATATTATCTATATACTCAACCGTTGGAATGGGTTTTGAAAAATATTGCCACCGCCACAATGTTATTAAAGATAATGAACATGATAAAATACAAGAATTCACAGCTGAGTGGCAACACACTATAGATTCAGTAGACAAGCGTATTGCTGGGTTAATCCATGAAATACAACCCCCTAATAACTCACATACCCCCCCCATTTAATGATTCGCTGAGGATCACCTCTGCTAATTTAAAATCCAGAGTATGGTCAATATCAACCGATCTTATGGTGGGCATTTCGATGCTAAACACACCCTCGCCATAACGAACGCCTTGGTTGTTAATCATCGACTCGGTAGTGAAGGCATAAACAGCACCATTTAGGCGATAGCAAGTAGGTAGTTCCTGACTGCGTTTACCTTTGACTTCCTCTTTCATAAATCCCCCCATATTACCATCAGTAGGTAGGGTATTACTCCAAAATGGGCTGTGTTCGCATTCACAGACAGAGACCACTCCATCAGCCTGCTTAGCTAGTAATTTTTCTAAAGCCATATCTATATCTATAGCAGAGCGTAGTGGTGACGTTGGTTGCAAAATGACAACGATATCAACCTTATCTTCACCAGTGAGTGTTGAAAGTAAATGTAAAATAACACTATCAGTTGATGCTGAATCACCTGAAATATCAGTTGGACGCATGAAAGGAACCTCTGCACCATATTGAGTTGCAATATCGGCAATTTCATTACAATCTGTACTGACCATCACTCGGTCAATATATTGTGATTGCAATCCGGCATCAATCGACCAAGCAATTAGCGGTTTACCTTGTAAAGACAAAATATTTTTACGTGGTAACCTTTTACTGCCCCCGCGTGCCGGAATAATAGCAAGTACCTTTTTACCATCAATCATAAGCCCCCCTTAGATTTAAAATATCCGACTGAGCTCTCTGATAATCTTCCATACGGCCGATGTCTAACCAATATTCATGGATAGGAAACATCATCACATTGCCTTTTTCTTCTATTTTATTTTCAAGTAGAGTTGGCATATCTATTTTTTTATTTTTTTTAACTTGTCCAATAATATCTGGGTTCACAACGTAGATTCCTGCATTAATATGAAATAACTGCGTGGGTTTTTCTACCATACTAATTATTTTTACACCATCGCTTTGGATAACTCCGTAAGGGATTTGATACTCATATTCCCGCACACACATAGAAGCATCGGCTGATTCATTGTTATGGAAATCTAATAATTTCAGAAAATTCATATTAGTCAAAATATCACCATTCATCATAATTAATGGTAATTTTGGCAAATCATTGGGCAACAACCCTAACGCGCCCCCAGTTCCAAGCGGGGAGTCTTCATAAACA
>NZ_CEZLMY010000112.1:0-4231 GCF_983033635.1 Psychromonas sp.
AACCTGAACTGGCATTCAATTCGCCAAACTTCTGAAAATAGAACACAATATTAAGCTAATTGGTTTTACTCCTCCGCTGTGATATTTATTTTGCTAGTTATGAGATCTTGGTTGGATAGGAAACGGGGCTGAATACAGGGCTTATTAAAAATGAGGATTTGTTTTTTGCTCCCATTACAACCAATCCTCTCGAATCATTTCATCTTATGATATCCAAACACTACAAGTAAGCACTTGAATTAAAACTATTTTTTAAATGAGAAGTAAATAAATTAGAACGTTCCGGCAAAATAGCGGATGTAAAGCTACAGTGCTTAAATTTTTAATCTGCCGATACTAATTTATGAACAACGATACTCAAGGCTCAACGGATCATAAAAATCAGCCTACAGGTAGTTACTCAAAATATCTTCATAAAGCGATTTACCTATTTTACCCTGTGCCGACTTCACTTGATCTATTCCCTTCTGCAGACTATCAATAAGCAGATCATTAACATCTTTACTAAATGCGTAATATAACTCGGCTTCTTTTAAAACATGCACAACAACAAAATTTTCATTATCAAGATCGTTCGTTTTTATAAACCAGCGTGCCACATTTTCTTCATATGCCCAAAGCTGTATACGGTCGACATTAAGTTTTTTAACTAAAGAATTAGCACTAGCTCCCTTTTGTATTTTGTTATCCGGCACTCCCAAAGCCCGAATTAACTGCTCGCCGATATCATCTCTAATAACCCCTATCTCATAGTTATGAAGGTTTTCTGATGATGATATTTTTATTCCGCTGCTTTTTTTAGCCAAAATTACAATCCGCGTTTTTGCAATAGGACCGACCCACTTGAATTTGTTTTCACGCGCTTCGGTACGAGTCATTGCAAAAAGAGCGATGTTAGGACCAGCCAGCGCTTTACGGTACGCCCGAGCCCAAGGCTGAAGTTTTATTTTTCCGCGTTTAATAGGCATATCCATTTTATGAGATGCGGCGACTAACAGATCCACTGCAATTCCCTTGAGTAATCCCCCCTCATTAAAATTATAGGGAGGGTATGCTTCCGTCAGCATTTCAATATTATTTAAGCCCTGCGCATTCGCACTGCCCCAAAAAATGGTTAGCAGAAAAACAGTTAATATTTTCTTACAATTACCAATAAGTAACATGAGAGCCCCTTTCAATTAATGAATAAATCTTTAGGAATATCTCCATCTTGAACGCCCTGGATTTTCCATTGAAGCACTCATGAATGACGTAATGATTAAACAAACTTTATCAGCAGTCTTTATGAGGTATAGGTTATATAAAAAATCATGTCAAACATCGTAATGTTCCAGGAAATTATTCGTACACAATGAGTGCATGCCTACCAATAGTATGAATTACTGAGCAAGGGTTTTGGCCTTTGATTGGTGCAGCCAGCTTTGACATTGAAACCTTTAGCAAGTGCGGGAAGCTCCAAGTTATTGCTTGTACTGAAGATCAGTCCGTCACTCTAACAAGCTAATATCTCAACGTTGTTCAGATATCAACTTTCGTAATGCTCGGTTTCAGGCAAATCGAACATCATCACTGTGATCGGTTTAGCGTTGGTCAAAAATCCCCACGCTATCTGCCCCGACCTAGAAAGCTAACTCGCAAACGCTCCTAACCGACTTAGATAGTTAATTTTTTAATTGATGACTTATGAGTTTTTAAAAGTCCATATGATTCATGGTGTTAGCTTGAACTTGTAAAGGTTATTTTATCAAATTACGTAGATCTCAATTTCTACGGTAGTGATATGACTGATGACAAGCCCGGCACAGTATCTAAGCAATGCCATCAACCCAGTCTGACCGGGATCCGCCGCCGTCCAAAATTCTCCTTCGGCCCGGCAAACCGTCCGGCTAATGGCTGCCCGCAATTCAAACAATGCCCATGCTCATCCAGATGATATTTCCCCAGCTGATACCAGTCCCTTTCAATTAGCAGATGCCGACAATTGGGGCAAAAAGTGCTGTCTGACTCGGTATTATGTACATTGCCGCAATACACATGATGCAGACCGTAGCTCAGGGCAATCTTTCTTGCCCGCAACAGAGTCGCCAGCGGCGTGCACTTCTTATCCATCATCTTGAAATCCGGGTGAAAGGCGCTGAAATGCAGCGGCACATCCAGGCCGAGGTTTTCAGCTATCCATTGACACATTTGGTGTAATTCCTGATCGCTGTCATTTTCATCGGGAATCAATAAAGTGGTTATTTCAAACCACACTGAGGTCTGATGTTTAAGATACAGCAAAGTATCCAATACAGGCTGCAAGTGGCCGTGGCATATTTTATGATAAAACTCCTCGGTAAAGCCTTTTAAATCAATATTGGCGGCATCCATATGGCGATAAAATTCAACCCTGGGTTCATCACACATGAAACCGGCACTCACTGCGACACTCTTTAGTCCCAATGCCTTGGCGGCCAAGGCAACATCGATGGCATACTCCATAAAGATCACCGGATCGTTATAAGTATAGGCCAGACTTTTACAGCCCTGTCTTTTGGCTGCCAGGGCCAGTTGCTCCGGCATGGCGGTATCGCAAAGGGTATCGACCTCACGTGATTTACTGATCTCCCAGTTTTGGCAGAATTTGCAGGAGAGGTTGCAACCGGCAGTGCCAAATGACATCACCCGCGAACCGGGGTAGAAGTGGTTGAGCGGTTTTTTCTCAATCGGATCGATACAAAAACCCGAAGAGCGACCATAGCTGGTCAGCACGATTTCACCCTGATGGTTCATTCGCACGTAACATATGCCGCGTTTGCCTTCTCGTAAATGACAATGATGGGGACACACGTCACAAGTGACCAACTCCCCCTTCTTTTGATCTCCCTCATGCTCTTTATGCCAAAAGCGGGTGGGAAAAAACTCGACCGGTTGCTTATCCATCATTACATTCACCAATTTGCCGCTATACTCAAAAGTATAGTTTATTTACGACAACGGGCATTGTTTAGATGGGGAATACGAGCATCTGCATTTATATACCCACCATTTTTATCATTAATTATCTTCCTCCTCATTAAATAAAGTAATCTCTTTCGCGATTATCTTTATTTATCCCTGTACTTCTGTTTCCCCGCGCCAGATAGCATAAATATTTAAATTCAATGAGCAAAACAGCTCCCCTTTACTAAAGCTGAACTATTCTAATAACGTGGAATAAGGAAACAATTATGAATCTCACTGACGATACATACTTGCATCAGCAACTGGTTATAGCGCACGGTGCTGCATTTTCAGCCTCTGGTATTCAAAAATACCTTAATAAGCAGCTGAGCTGTATTCAGATCAGCAGTGAACAGGAGTTGCAGCAGCTTTCCCCTGCCCTGCTGATCCTTGATCAACAGTTGCTGGAGGAATTGACTCAGGGATCAACGAGCGGCTGGCACAAGCCCGAGTCACTACTAGTTATTGCCGAAGAGCAGCTAAATATTGAAGCCGATCTCTATGTGCCCAAAGGGTTTAAAAAGAGGGTAACCCTGAAACATATCGAATCCGCGCTACAGCAATATATTCAATGCAGGCAGCAGGAGCAACTAACACAACTGCTGTCAGACAAATCAATCAGCTTGAAGAGACTGACGGATATCGGCATCGCACTTTCGGCAGAAAAAAGCCTGGCAGCTCTGTTGATTAGGATCCTCAACGAGGGACGAAAACTGGCTTGCTGTGACGCCGCGTCCCTGTTTCTGCTTGATAACAAAGACAGTAAAAAAGGCCAGCTTGTACTTAAATTAACTCAAAATGCCTCCATCGATTTTCGCTTTGAGGAGCAGCGTTTTCCCCTCAATGACAGTAGCATCTCAGGTTATGTGGCAACCCATGGCTGCGAGCTAAATATTGATGATGTCTACAAACTGGAGCATGCCCCCTACCAGTTCAACCGCATCTTCGACGATGCCACAGGTTACCGCTGCAGATCACTGCTGGCACTGCCGATACAAAACCACCGGGGAGAGGTTATTGGCGTATTACAATTTATCAATAGAACCCGCCAGCCGGATATCCGCCTCAGCTCTCATGTAATCACCCGTGAAAATGTGGTCCCGTTTGATGATAGTGTCTGCCATCTGTTGCGGGCGCTGGCCAGTCAATCTGCCATTGCCATTGAAAACCGACGACTTATCGAGAGTATCCGCAGCCTGTTTAGAGGATTTGTACAAGCTGCTGTCACTGCAATCGAACAACGAGATCC
>NZ_CEZLMY010000112.1:4241-11730 GCF_983033635.1 Psychromonas sp.
CCACCAGCGGCCACTCCTTTCGTGTGGCAGATCTCTCACTGGCTCTGGCCAAATGCCTATCTGAAGCCGGTTTACCTCAATATCAAAAGCAGCTGTTAAATGAAAAAGATCTGCGTCAGCTGAAATATGCAGCTCTATTGCACGATTTTGGCAAAGTAGGTGTTCGTGAATCGGTACTGACCAAAGCCAAAAAACTTACTCAGCACCAGCTAGACGTTATTAAATACCGAATCCGCCTCACGCAGCAAACCTTATTGCGACAAAGAGCAGAAACCGAACTTAAACTGTTCCAACAGGAGGGATGCTGCAATGCAGAGCTGCAGCTAAATCGCCAGGAGCAGATACAGCAACAAATTTTGCAGTTAGAGCAGTTTTGGCTGAATATTCTTCAAGCCAACGAACCGACAATCTTGCCGGAGTCCCTGCCGCATGATCTGCAGCAGATCCATGCTTACCATGCACCCAATGACAGCGGAATACTGACACCGCTAATCAACCGAGAGGAGTTATTGGCACTCTCTATTCCCAAGGGCAGCCTAAGCATGGATGAGATGACGGAGATCCGTTCTCATGTGAGCCACACTGAAAACTTTTTAAGGCAGATCCCATGGACGCAGGAGCTGCAGGATATTCCCAATATTGCCGCCGCTCACCATGAAAAAATAGACGGAAGCGGCTATCCCAGAGGACTAACGAATAATCAAATCCCCTTGGCCTCCCAGATCATGACGGTCTGCGATATTTATGATGCGCTAACAGCATCAGATCGCCCCTATAAACATGCGGTACCCAATGAGCTGGCATTTAAAATTCTACAGAATGAAGCTGACAAACAGCAGCTAAATGGCGATCTGGTGCGACTGTTTATCGATGCCAAAGTTTATCTGGCGATCAAAGATAAGCACTACAGTAAACCCAGTACTGAAACGAGCAGCTTTCATCACCATGTATGTGATTTTAATATCCTGGATCATAGCTAAGCAGGTGCCCTATGCAGACGGATTTCAATGCCCAGGCTAATGCCTTAAACAGCAGCCTGAATAAGGCCTACAAGAAAAACGGCATCATATTGAAAGCCTTGTTGCTCTTTATCGCCCTGCTTAGCGGCAATGCCCTTATCAAACCCTTTGCCAACTTCGATAATATTTGGCTGGATTTTGCAGTCAAGCAGTGGAGCCGGGGCAATACTGCTGATGCCGATATTGTAGTTATCGATATTGATGATCCCAGCCTGCAGGCTATGAAAAATCGGGTAGGCCGCTGGCCCTGGCCTCGTTCGGTTCACGGCGAGCTGCTAGAGCAGTTACTGCTACAGCAGCCTAAAGCTATCGTTTTTGATATCCTATTTTCCGAAGCCGATATCTACCGCCCAGACGCAGATAAATACCTCTCGGAGGTAATTTCCAGTGCCGAAAACATTTTTCTGCCAATACTGCACCTGGAATCGGAGCAAGCTCACCTCTTTCCAAGGCTAGTGGACTACCCGGCCAGTGTCGGTCTAAAACCAGCAGCTAACGCGCAAAATACCCAGCAACAAACCCGAGCGAATCTATTACTGCCCACTGCCATCGCCTCCTCAGGCTGGCGGCTAGGCACCATCAACTTTGAGCCGGATCCCGATGGCGTGGGACGTCGCTACCAGATTGAGCACTCAATTGAGGAGTGGCGATTAGACTCACTACCCACCAAGGTTGCCCGCTACTTAGGGGCAAATATCCCAGAACAAACAGAGTTCATACTCGATTGGCGCGCGACTCAGTCCACTAACTCGAGCTTCCCCTATGCCACCTATCCCTACGCAGCTGTCTATAAGGCAATCAGTCAAGAGGAGCACTTTATTAGCGAAGGCTTTTTTCACGATAAAATCATTATTATCGGGGCAACGGCAACGGGCCTGCATGACATCAAAAACACGCCTGTAAGCGGTGTATTTCCCGCCGTGTATATTGTGGCGACTGCCTTAGATAACCTGTTACATGGCCAACAACTTACTCCTGTTCCGACTTCAGTCGAGTGGTTTGTTGCTCTACTGTTTTTACTTCTGATCACAATAGGTTTACTGTTTGCCAAACGAGTCTTACCCGTGGCTCAAGGCTTTATCATTTTGACATTATGTTATTACCTCGCTAGCTACCTGTTGATATCACACAAGTTGCTGATGCCCGTCAACAGTCCCCTGATCATTGTTACTGGTTATTTTTTAACAGTATTAATAGTTCAGTTTTTGCGGCGACAACGGGAATACAGCTACGCCATTGATATTTTCGGCCGCTTTATGGATCGTAATGTGGTTCGTCAGCTGGTTGACTCCGGCCAAACAGAGCAAGCACTGCGTGCCAAGAGCTGCAAGATCACAGTGCTGTTTTCCGATATCCGCAACTTTACCACCCTATCAGAGAAACATACCGCTCAGGAGATAGTTCAACTGCTGGATGTATATTTTTCAATGCAGGTGGGCGTGATCTTCAAAAACCAGGGGACTCTGGATAAGTTTATCGGTGACGCCATTATGGCTTTTTGGGGTGCCCCTCTCGCAAACGACAAGCAGGAGATTCAGGCTGTTGAGGCTGCATTGGCAATGGTGGAGCAACTCGAATGTTTTCGCCGCGAGCAGCAGCTTCCTGATTTTAATATTGGTATAGGAATCCATACTGGCGAAGTGGTGGTTGGTGCCATCGGCGGAGAACAGCGTTACGACTACACAGTAATCGGTGATGCAGTCAATGTTGCCAGCCGCATCGAAGGTGTGACCAAAAACCGCTGCAACCTGCTGGTCTCCTCCTCAACCCGCAACGCCTGCGGAGATCATTTTGACTTTATTGAGCTTGGTAGCTATAAGTTAAAAGGCAGAGAAGAGCCCGTTACTGTGTTTATCCCAAGGAGAAAAAAACAGTGAAATATCTTTTAATATTAATTACCTGCAGCCTATTGTTAATCACTTCGCTACAAGCCGGACAGCTGGCTTCAACGGTAATAGAGGCAGATCTGAAAGCCTCCCCCTCCATCAAAAGCAAAACCTTAAAGATTCTAGAAACCGATACGCCGGTCAATATTGTCGAGCGCCAGGGAGGCTGGTATCGGGTGGAAACCGCCCCTCCGTTACAAGGCTGGTTAAAGATGCTCTGGCTGCGCTATTCGCTAACTGGCAGCGAGCAAGGCGGTTTTTCACTGCTAACCCAAGGCACAGGTAGCGTTACGGTGGCAACGGGGGTGCGAGGACTATCTGAGGAGGAGCTGGAAAAAGGGCAAGGCGATCCCTTTGCTATTAACACCCTGGATCGTTTTATCGTTTCTCCCGAGCAGGCCAGGGCCTTTGCTAAGGCTGAAGGGTTGAAACAAACACAGTTGCCCTATGTAGAAACAAAATAGCTGGAGGCTAAATATGAAAAATAATAAATGGAACTTATGGAAAACGGCACGACTTCCCCTGCTATTAAGCCTGCTCTTATCACTGTTCACCTGTAAAACCACTGATTTAGAAATAATCGAGAATATTGATTTAAACCAGCTTGCTGACACAGTCAATAAGTTTTCCGACCTCGCGGATAAAACAGAGCAGCAGGAGATGGACTTTGGTAACGAAGTTGCCCAGATACTGCTAACCGACAGCCGAATATTAAATAACGATGAACTTCAGCTGTATGTCAACAGTGTGGGTCAGTGGCTGGTGCAGAATAGCGAACGCCCTAACCTCACCTGGCGCTTTATCGTGCTCGATGACAAGAGTTTTAACGCCTTTGCTGCGCCGGGTGGTTACATCTTTATCACAGCAGGTACCCTACTAAGATTAAACAGTGAAGCTGAACTGGCCGGAGTGCTCGCCCATGAGATGTCACATGTATTAAAACGCCACTATTTAAAAGCATTGCAGAAACAGACAAAACTGGATCTGGCATCTGATATTGGCATATTAGCCTACCAGCTTAACAGTGCCAGAAAAGAGGACTACAGTAGCGAAACAGAGGATAATATCGAATTAGCTGAAAAAGTCAGCGCCGCAGTAGACGATCTTTACACTAACGGTTTAGCCCGGGAAGATGAAGAGAATGCCGATAGCATGGCGGTTATTATTACCGCGCGAGCAGGATATGATCCCTATGCTTATATCGCGGTCATACAAAAGATTGCCAGCGAGAAGCCTGATTCCACCGCCTGGCTAAGTTTTATGCAGCGCCATCCACCAGCTAGTGACAGGCTGACAACGCTAGAACCGCTGATGGACAAGGTGTTTGCCGAAGCCGAAAACTACCAGACTGTCACCGCTCGTTATCAAAAATCGATTCGTTAATAGCACTGACTATTAACAAAGTTGAGGCCCAGTAATACCAATTCCATTAATTGGGTGTTCTATTTAGGCGTAGGGAAAATGGATGGAAGCAAGGCATTGATTGCAGTAACTAGTTGTTCTAATTGTAAAATCAATAACGAAGCTAGCATTCATTTTAACAAGCATAAATGAATAGAAAATTAGTGGATTTGGTATGATCATCAACAGCTGAGCCTCAGCAGAATAAACTCACTTTAGCGCCTTCGATCGTAAAAACAGTAGTTGAAGCTTTGTGCGTCTGCATTGATAACTCAGCAGTCGCATTAGCAGTCACATTAGCAGTCACATTAGCAGTCACAACTGTGCAAAATGCGATGAAGACAGATGAAAAGTCAATTTTTTATAGTTACAATCAGTTAAGTTTTTAGTTCGTAGAATGAAAAACAGAGAGACTAAAATGAACGAAACAACAAAACAACCAAGTTTTAGACATGCACTGAGTACTTTTTTGGCTATTTGTGCCGTGATAGGGGTTGGACTGTTCGGCTATGCAGTCAGCCTGCACAGTTTACTGCTTATTTGTCTGCTGATTGCTGCATGTAGTGCCTGGTACTTATATCGCGGAGACTTTAAACCAATCATCAACGCCATGAACTCAGGCATAGAGCGCGCTTTAACCTCCATCTACATCTTCCTGCTGATCGGCGTCTTAATTGCCGCATTCATTCAAAGCGGCACCATCGGCACCCTGATCTATTACGGTCTGACATTTATCTCTCCAACAATATTTTTACCCGCAGGATTAATCCTCTGCAGTCTAATGTCGCTCGCGACAGGAACCAGCTGGGGCACAGTCGGTACCGCAGGTGTCGTACTGCTCGCCATCGGCACAGCGATGGGCATACCCGCGCCAATCGTTGCCGGCATGATTATCGCAGGTGCAACCTTCGGCGACAAAATGTCTCCGGTATCCGATACCACCAACCTCGCAGCAATGGCCGCTAAAACCGAACTGCAACAACACATTCATTCTATGCTCAAAACCACCGGCCCCGCTTACCTTATTACCCTGATAGCCTTTGCCTTGATCGGCATACAATATGCAAATAACACGATCCCCACCGATAATATCAACGAGCTGCTAAGCGCCCTGCAGCAGACTTATCAGATACAGCTGCTCAACCTGTTACCGTTATTAACCATGCTGCTGCTGATATATTTCAAAGTAAGCGCATTACCCGCTATGTTCAGTGCTGCGATCGTCGCCATCCTGTTAGCCGTCAGCGTACAAGATGCGGCGCTGACTCAGGTGCTCAACGCCCTGTTTAGCGGCGGCAATGCCGATACAGGCATCGCCAGCTTAGACAATCTATTAACTCGCGGTGGCATCAGTGCCATGATGTGGACTTTATCATTGGCATTACTGGCACTTGCCTTAGGTGGCATTCTTGACCGGTTCGGCTTTTTACAAGTATTAATTTATGGGCTGCTGCGTAGTGTCAAACGCCAGGGCAGCTTAGTTGCAATGACCATCAGCAGCTGTTTTATCGCTAATATGACCCTTGGCGAAGCCTACATGTCAATCATCCTCAATGGCCAGTTATATGGCGATGCCTATCAGGAACGTGGTATCGACAGAGCTATATTGTCACGCTCATTAGAGGAAGGTGCTACATTAACCACTGCACTTATTCCTTGGACCACAGGAGGCGCATTTTTTGCCACCACTCTCGGCGTCAGCGTTATTGATTACGCACCTTGGGCCATACTCAACTGGCTAAATCCTATTATCGCTATTTCATTCGCCTATGGTGGCATCGCTTTAGTTAAAGCAAAAACAAGCATGGCACAGGTATAAAAAGAGAAAGCGGGAAAAATAAAGGGGTTACTGAAGCGGAAATCTTTATTGCCTGCAGATTAAGATGTTATTGAGCAAGACAGCTACAATAAGCAAAATGTGAAAATGGAAAGCTATTATGAAACAGCAAAATATTACTCCAGTATTGGCTTTCTCTCCCGTTCAATCGGTTAATATGGCAGGTTTTACTTTTTTTATAAAACGAGACGATCTTTTAAATCCGCATTTTTCAGGTAATAAAGCGCGAAAATTCGCTTATTTTCTAAATAATGATTTCCCTGGAGTTAAAAAAATTGTGGGCCATGGCTCTGTTCAAGCGAACTCTCTCTATTCACTGTCTGCACTTGCCAAACTCAAGGGCTGGCAACTTGATTTTTATGTCCGCAATATTCCCGGCTGGTTAAAAGCGCGCCCGAATGGAAACTATCGCGCAGCGTTAGCCTTGGATGCAAATATAATCGAATTAGATAAAAGATCCCTCGACGAAGGTACTAATCTTGACGCTTTTATGCGCTTAAAAGCGCAACATTTACCGAGCGGTACGCTATTTATGCCCGAGGGTGGCCGATGTAAGCAAGCAAAACAGGGGATCGCACAGTTAGCAGAAGAGATTAAAGATTTTTGCCTGCAAAAGGCACTCCAGAAACCTGTCATAATGCTGCCATCAGGAACAGGGACTACCGCCCTTTTTTTACAATCTTTATTACCTTATAAAGTTTTGACCTGCGCATGTGTGGGCGATCAGCAATATCTAACTGAGCAGTTTTCAGAGTTAGACAGCGATAACTCCGTTTGGCCGACAATTTTACCAAGCAGAAAGAGATACCAGTTTGGCAAACTCTACCCTGAATTTTACCAAATTTGGTTACAGCTAAAACAGCAAACGGGCATTGAATTTGACCTGCTTTATGATCCTTTAGGCTGGTTATCACTCTTAGATTATCTAAAACACAATAGTTCCCAGCAAAATATTATTTACATCCATCAGGGTGGCTTAATAGGAAATGAAAGCATGCTGCCGCGATATCAGAGAAAGTATTCTAGGGAATGTTAGATTTTAGATAGTGGAAATTATCATTTGCAAGCTTTGTTAAATCGATATCAATTTTTAAAAACAGCACACTACTCCCTTAAATTAAAGCGCTTATCATTACATCCACCGACACTATGAAATTACAAATGTGTCACTGTGCAGATATAAACATCCCATAGTGGCTATCTTGTTTTTGTTCGAATTCATTTTTGTACCTATAGTTAAAGTCATTAGGGAAAAATATTTTTTGTTGCTAATGCTAACAAGCTAGCCATAAACAAAGGTTATTTACTTTTATAGTATTTATAAAAGATCAGCTAGTACAGAAAAC
>NZ_CEZLMY010000113.1:0-1429 GCF_983033635.1 Psychromonas sp.
GTATAGAAACTGCAGAGCAAGCCGAATTAGTGAAAGAGTTGGGGTGTAAAGCGGTTCAGGGATTTTATTACGCTAAGCCATGTTCAGCAGATCAATTAACCCAGGTAATGAACTGGGACAACACAATCTCGAAAAAAGTTGCCACCTTAGATTTCAAATTTGCAGGCAGCTCCTGCATTACGGGAAACTGATAATTAAACGGAAAAATAACCCGGTCGGTTAAGCTCGTTTTGTTCATCAAAAAATCACCTGCGGTTAATCGTTATCCAACGCCTGCACAATAAACAGCTCTCTGTGTTGTCAATAATAGATTTCTTTAATGTTATGAAGCGAGCTTTTTTTAGTTTGCTCAGCTAATGGCCAAATATTAAATTATCAAAAAACGTCTTAACTGGGAGAAGTGTTCTTTAAAGAACAGTGCTTATTATTTAAACAGGTATTCTTCACTGTATGGAAACGCAGCTACTCAAGCAAATACAATCAACGTCTCAATTATAAGGTCTACTAACATGGCAAATTTATATGACACCTCTTTATTACCTAGCCAGCATGCCATTAACTCTGTAGCAGCTTTGTCTGATGATTTTTATACAAATAATATTGAATCTAAGGATTTATTAGCTAGCCTGAAACTGGCTATCACTGAATCTGGTTTTATGAAAAGCCAGGATCATAAAGATTGGTTTTCTGCGCGAGGTGCTGATTATGCATATAATCCAAATTTATTTGCTTCAGCACCATTAAATATTACATGTGCTTTTTTAAGCGAAATGTTCAAACGTTATGACATTGAATATATTATTGAAGAATTATCAATGACGCCGATTAAGCGAGCTTTATTACGTTTGAATGTTTTTAAAGTGATTCATTAAAACAGGTTATGAACTTGTTGAAATGCAAACCTGTCGGTTTGACATAATAGCAAGGGAATAGGGCGGCAACGTACACTAAAAAGTTGATAGTGGCGTTATCACAGTTACATCTAATTATTTTAAATTCCGGTTCAATCTTGGTCAATTGATTCCCTGTCGCAGCTATGTATTGATTACATAATTTCATAGTGCCGCTAACAATAGTTTTCAGTAATTTGCTTTAAAGAAAACTCACAAAAAGGAGCTGTTTGGCTCCTTTTTGTTTGTGATTTTTGCATAGACTTATTTAACTGCATTTAGTTAAAGTAAATATCGCCTTTTCTGAATGGTCGTATTATTGTATGTGCTTCAGTTGGGCATTTTGACTCTTTACAGACTATTTTCCATAAATCCGCATCAAACAAACCAGCTAAACGCATATATTTACATGCGCTTATAAGCAATGAACGTGTCCAGTTAGAGCCCTCTGTTATATATCTTTCTTCAAGTTCATAAAACGTCGGGATAGATTTTGGCAGCCAGGCGTCATCTAGCTGTTTTGCTAATTCACCTAGCAT
>NZ_CEZLMY010000113.1:1439-4775 GCF_983033635.1 Psychromonas sp.
TCATCATTGAATGCTGGATAAACACCTTCATGCCAGGCAAACGCATAGGCATCCATTATTAAATCATGGTTAATTTTCATTTGTAAAATATTGAATTTCTGATTGAGGAATAACATTCTTTCTACTGAGCTCATAGTTTATCCTTAACAGTAATTGGCTAAAATCGCGAAGCGCTGTTTGCTTTTTAAATTACGATTTAATTGTTTGCTATATATTGCTTATCTATATCTTTTTTGACGGGGATGATTTATTTGAAGTCGCATCCGTTTTTGTCAGGTGTATCCTCTGTATCTGTATCATTGATTATGGGGACTTCCCCTTTGCTCAGGGCGCGACGAAACTGCGCTTGTTTAGCATGAAATGCTTCGCTTTCACCATAGGGGATAAAATATATTTCCCGCTGATTTGGGTGCAGCAGATTGCCTGCATGTTTAATGGGGCACCAATATTGCTCTGTACTAGATGTGATTTCACGTGCATAAGCGATAAGGCCAATAGCATAGGCACAGTAGGTACAGTTAATCTTCTCGATTATATTAAGGTAACCAAGATGGTGGCGATCAAACACCATATACTCCGCTCTGGATACTTTGGGGATGTGGTAAAGTTGAAAACAGATACTTTGATAAAGAGTTATACAGCCATCCAAAATAAGTAATGGTACTATCATGGCGTAGATAAACGGTGCCGACATTACATTATTTGGTTTGCTTGAACCTAGCCAGCGAAAAATTCCAACTTTTAGGTTTTGGTGGGTTTCTTTAAGCTTTTTCTCAAACTCAATGCGGGTGCCGTTGACACGATAACGTATCTCCTTCTCCTGCTTCTTTAGTACAACGCTTAACTCCTCTTCCAACCTTGTGATCTGTTCAACTAGATTTTTGACCTGTTCGTTCATCGGTTCTCTCCTGAGAGTCGGCGTTACTCTCTTACACTAGTTCTGATTTCATATGAATGCTAGGTTAAAAAGCATATTTTCAGCTGTTTATAACAAGATTAAGAACTAAAAATTTTGCGAAGTTCCACTTTATTTCTATGCCTATGCTGTTTGTTTCGATCTAATATAAAATGTCCTGTTATACTCAGCATATAAAACGAGTTAACCTCGGTTTTCATCATTAATTAATAACGATTAGTTTTACCTGTCTTAGGAAGACCCATGATAGAAGAACAACAGAACAACCCATTACACGGCCTTAAGTTAGAGGTTTTATTAACAGAATTAGTAGAGTTTTATGGCTGGGAGATACTTTCATCCGCAATGCGTTTTCATTGCTTTAAGACTAATCCGAGTATAAAAGGCAGCTTGAAGTTTTTGAGAGATACAACTTGGGCAAGAGAGAAGCTGGAAGCATTTTATCTGTATCGTTTTAAACGTATGCCAAAACCTGATGATATGGAATATCAATTAGCCCCTAGAGAGCGAGGGTTTGCACACGGTATCATGCCACGCGAACCTATGGTTTTGACTGTTGAATCGATAGAGCTTTCTCAAGCGAAAGCGGCATCTGCGTTTAAGTCAAAGTCATCGCAAAAACATAAATCGAGCTTTAAAACGGATAATAAAGAAAAGGTTCACTCGAAAAAAAGCGAGCCAGTATATGACCCGTCAGATCCATGGGGTAAAAATCGATAGTCACCGAGTTAGAGCAGCGGATAGTCAATCAATATTTCGCTGCAATTTTAGATGGTTAAAATATTCATGCTCTGATTAAAAATCACCTTCCTCTACAGACACTATTAGTTGAGCTTAACTGTGAATCTATCAACAATTAAACCTGATGCAGGTAATTTACTCTATCAGGAATTAATAGATAACAAACCGCTTGTTGTGCGCGAACTGGCAAATTTTCGGTGGTTTCACTTCGGTGGTGAATCGCTGCAGTCGGTTCTTGATTTGCAACATCCGCAAAGAATAGTGCTGCCTGTTTACCAATCTATGTTGTTATTTTTATTATGGAAAGATAATAGACTAGCAGTGCTTAATCTTGGTATGGGAGGCGGAGCTTTAGAGCGGGCGCTTAGCGCATTTCCTGATATTAATGTAACGTCTGTTGAACAAAGTTCACAAATAATCGCGTTGGCTAGAAACTACTTCTTATTGCCTCCGGAAACGCTGGTTTATGTACAATCGGCGCAACAGTATCTCGAACAGAATCATAATGATTTTGATATTGTCTTGTGTGATGTCTTTATTGAAGATAAAAATTCTTCGTGTATAAATGAGCGCAGTTTTTATCAGAATTTACAGAAGAATATGAATAAATCCGGCATTGCATTTATTAATCTGTCTGTAGAAAACGAGCAGCATCTATTAGATATTTTAGCCGTTATTCATCAATTTTTTTCCTATAGTGCCTTAGTCGAATTTACTGACTATAAAAATATTGTATTGATCGTAAGCGACATGCCCATACCAGGTAAAAAACAGTTAAATGCAAACAATAAGCAGGGCAATAATATTGCCCAAATAAACTTTGCTCGGATAATTAATGGCTTATATCACCTTAAATAACGCATTGATTTCAGTGTTTATTAATCAGTTAGGTAATTAGATGCAGGTTGAACGTGCCGTAACAGCAGAGTATGAAGAATTATTATCAGTATGGGATGATTCAGTACTAGGTTCATATGATTATATCCTCGAAGAGGAGATAACGTTATTCAAACGCTTTATTGTAGAACAGGTATTTCCATCTGTATCTTTACATTGTGTAAAAGATAGGAACGGCTCGATTAGCGCTTTTATTGGCAGCAAAAATAACAAAGTTGAAATGCTTTTTGTTAAAAATGCGTTGATAGGAAATGGCTTAGGTAAAAAATTATTACAATATGCAGTGCTTGAATTAAGCTGTAATAAAGTTGATGTGAATGAGGAAAATAAACAAGCTATCGCCTTTTATAAGCGGATGGTTTTTTTGACAGAGTCACGTTCACTAAAAACAGGCAAAGCTAGCACATTTAATGTTTTACATATGCAGTTAGCAGGGCAGTAAAGCGAATAAGGGCACATCAAAAGCAGTTAATATTTTTCAACTTGTATCTAATCTTATTTGTAACCTACTTATCGCGGTCGCGCAGTTGAATCTCTTACAATCAGTTTACCTTGAAATAATTTGCAGCCAGCTTCGACTGCTTTACCCTTAGCGAGATCGAGCGCGATCTGCATTGCCGTATCTGTGATATTCACAATCGGTAATTCAACAGTTGATAATGAAGGTGATAAAAAAGCAGAGACGGTTTCATTATCGATAGCAATTACCGAAACATCATCGGGAACTTTTAATCCAGCTTCAAAGAGGGCTTTTATTGCGCCAATAGCCATATTGTCATTAC
>NZ_CEZLMY010000113.1:4785-10378 GCF_983033635.1 Psychromonas sp.
CGGCAAAAAGCGCGCTAAAGGCTTCGCCAGTTGCTAAAATGTTTTTACAAGCTAGGTAGCCACTGTTGATTCTGTTGCTACCTTCAATAATTATTTGCTGATTCACAACAATGCCACGTTCAGCCAGAGCATTTAGGTAGCCTTTTAAACGCATTTGACCTGTTGCTGAGTTAAGTGGTGAAGTAATACAAGCAATCTGTTGATGGTTTAAATCCAGTAAATGGTTAACAGCCAACTGTGCAGCGTGGTACTGATCAAATGAAACAGCATGAGCAGCCTTTTCCTTTAATTGACGATTAATAACCACGATAGGAACTGAAATACGCTGTTTGAGATCGGTAAAATCTTGCTCTGACAAAGAGCGACTATATAAAACAATTGCATCGCAACGTCGATCAACCAATGAGTCGATTGCTGCAATTTCACGTTGCGGGTCATCATGGCCATCGGTCACAATCAGCTGTTTTCCAGCATCTTCGACCGCTTTGGCCGCTTGTTTTAGTAATGCACCGAAATAATTACCATCAAAATTTGAAACGACTAAACCAATACTATTAGAGCTGTTGGTTGCTAATGCCTGTGCTAACCTGTTTGGTTTAAAACCTAACTCCTGCATCGCAGCAAACACAGCTTTGCGAGTTGACTCTTTAACTTGTCCCTTAGCGTTTATTGCTCTGGAAACGGTCGCTTTGGAAACGCCGACTAATTTACAAACATCATTTATGGTTGCCATAGTTTTATTGCTATTAAGCTCGACCACAAGTGCCGAGCAATAGATTCCCTGCTATTGAGCCCGTCAAACACAGACGGGCGATTGTTTATAAAATTTGTCCGTGCGACTGAATTACATTTTGGTACCAGGCAAAGCTTTTTTTCTTTTTCCGATTGAGGTTGTTATCCCGATCTACATAAACAAAACCATACTGCTTTTGGTAACCGTTTAACCAACTTAGTAAATCAATAAATGACCATGGGTAATATCCGCGAACATCAGCGCCTAGTGCAATAGCACTGCGGGTCGCTTCAATATGACGACGTAAATAATCGATTCGAGCATCATCAACAATTTCACCATCAATAATCGGATCTTTGTAACCTAAACCATTTTCGGTGACGTAGATTGGGATTTTACCGTAGCGTTGTGTAATTTGCATTATTCCATCGCTCAGACCTTGCGGATAAATTTCCCAATCCCAGTCTGTATATTCCCCGTCCGGGTTACGCACAAATTTAAAAAGATCTCGAAATCCAAATTCATTAGCTGAGCCTTTTTCTCCCGTCGTGTTCTGAGTGGTAATACTCTCCCCGTCATTAGCAGCTATCATTTCACGTTTATAATAATTTACGCCGATGAAATCACAGATATTATCTTTGAGTAACTTCTCATCGCCAGGCGCAAATTGCGGCGCGCCAAGTGCAGTTTGCGCCATGTTCAACAACTCAGGCGGATATTGTCCCTTTAATACCGGATCGTAAAACCAGTGAGTGAAGATTGCATCAGCTATTTCACGTGCTTTAATATCTTTCTGGCTGCTGCTTGCGGCGGTATGCGGTTGTAATACATTAACAAAACCAATTACAGCTAGCTGATTGACTAGCCCTGCAACTTTAGCTTTTCTGAAAGCTGCAACGGCCTTTGCATGTGCGATAAAGACATGGTGACATGCCTGTAATCCACGCGCAGGATCTCTTACTCCGGGAGGATGCTGTGCTGTGATATAACCATGACCGATAAAGACAACTGTTTCATTAAACGTAGACCACAGATCAACGCGATCACCGAAGTGTTGATAACATACCTTCGCATATTCAACAAAAGCCTCAGTTGTTGCTCGCGCTTCCCAACCGCCTTCATCCTGCAGGGCTTGCGGCAAATCCCAGTGGTACAAAGTGATCATAGGTTTGATATTGTGACGTAATAAATTATCAATTAAGCGACTATAGAAATCGATTCCGGCTAAGTTCACCTCTCCTTTACCTTGGGGAAGAATACGCGCCCAGCTAATAGAGAAACGGTAACTGCTCATACCCAGTTCAGCCATTAAGGCAACGTCTTCTTCCATGCGGTGGTAGTGATCAGCTGCATCATCACCATTAGTACCTTGATAAGTGGTGCCGGGCTGGTGGGAATAAACATCCCAAACTGACAGACCTTTGCCGTCAACATCGTGCGCGCCTTCAACTTGATAAGCTGCACTGGCTGCACCCCATAGAAAATCTTTTGGAAACTGAGTCATGATCTCTCCTTTGCTTTTAGTTATACTTTATTTATCTTTAAATCAATCGGTTAGGAGTTAAGATGGTTTTAAAAGAAATAGTGCAAGATTAACAACCTCTAATGTAAACGGTTACAGTTGACTAATGATATAAGGTTAGCACCTTTTACGCAACCGGTTACAGTAACCGGTTGCAGTAACCGGTTACATTTATCTACTTTATCCAGTAGTAATTGAACATTAGAAGGAGGATTGTCGAAGATATAGTTATTTAGTGTTGGACATACAGTCACAGCTTGGTGATACATTAAAATTGTATTTCATTTGTAACAACTTGATGTGGCGCTTGAAATTAACAGCAAAAGGCTGAACAGCAAATGTTTCGGCTGGTGTAAGTCATCAATGATAAGGTTACTCGTTCTGATAACAACAGAAGAGTTGAACTTTTTATTGAAGAAGCTGTTAAACTGACAGCAGAAAAACAACTATTGAACTATAACAATAACTACTAGATAAGAATCTCTAAATAGGAATACAAATGCTAATAGTAGAGTACCAGAGTAAGAGTTATCATCGATTTTTAAACGATATGCCTCAAATTGCAAGCCACAAGACGCGTTTTCTCATTACATTTAATGGCGCAAGTACTAGTGACTTAACAGCCGCAATTGCAGACTTAACATCATATACACAAAATACTGTGCAGCACTCTACGGCAATTAATGATGAAGCATCAGAAACAAGCGTAGCAACTCTATTTAATGAAGCGCGTAGCAGTCGAAATATATTACTTTTTGAAAACGCAGACCTATTATTTGATAAAAGAACTGCTGTAAAAAATTCACATGAACGTGTGTCTAGCTTTGATCTTAATAATTTATTTAAAAATATCGCCAAACATAATGGCATTGTTATTCTGGCACCAGAAAAAACACAAACGCTGAGTGCTTCAATGTCTACAAAAGTTGATGTGTTAATTCGCTTTCCGAGTGTTTAAATAGCCCTGATACGAAAGGGCTATGGGCTTATTTATAAAAGCATGGTTTTCGGAACTCTATTTCACGGTGAAGGTCGGGACAAGCCCGACCTTCTAACACTAATTCCAACTTGGGCCGTTATTCAGAATACCGTGATTTGCTTTGCCGCTGACATCACATGTCTCAGTCGTGCCACCGTCTGCCATTGGCCAGAAGCCTTGCAGATTGGTTTCCACAACAGGAGTACAGGCTGCTGTTTCATTAAGATGAGGAGCTGCTGCTAACTCGGCAATTTCCGCAGCCGATAATTTCTTGTTATAGATTCTGAGATCATCAATACTGCCGGCAAACTGGTAGCTTCCGTTAGCTGAACCGCCGATTGTAACTAAGAAATCATTGTCGACTGGTGGAGTTGCGTTTGTAACTGAAGCAACTAATACCCCATCCTTATAGGTTCTCAAGTACGATGAGCTGCCCTGATAGGTCATAGCAAAATGATGCCATTGATTATCAGCCAAGCCCGCAATTCCACCACCATTAATACCGTTTACACGAGCAGAAATCTTGCCGTTAGAGGCTGCCTGAATGTAATAAGGGTTGTTGGAACTGCTGTTAGCTTTACGCATAACAAACGCAGTACTTGCAGGCGCTGAAAATTTAAGCCACATAGAGATCGAGATCCGCTGACTAGAGCCATAATCGATATCAGCCAACTCAATATAATCGTCAATACCATCGAAACTTATTCCCTGACTCGGTGCAAAGGGGATGCTTGCCTCTTGCTCGAACAAATCAATTTCACTGATTTGGGTATCTCGGGAGACTGAATTGGTGAAACCGATAATACGGACATAACGTGCAGGGCCACCATCAAAGTAGTAGGTTTCCATTCCGCTGGTGGTGGCGCTGGAAATGGTTCGTAATACCTCAGTCCAGTTAATATTATCCTGAGAAATGTGCACTCTCAAATAATTTGCACGTTGTTCTCCTTGGGTCCAGGCAATATCCACACGGTTAACATTTTTAGTGCCACCGAGATCAAAATCCACTAACTGCGGTGTACGCGTATTATTTGGTTTTCGTTTGGAAGCATTGGATGTCCAATAACTGTTCAGATCATCATCGATTAAATTAGAACTTGGTTGATTATCCAATTCGGTTGCCGTGGAACCAGCGTCCGTTAACGCTTGTACAATTGTAACAGGTAACGGCGTTGTTGCTTTGTTTCCGACATAAATATTGACTGGTTGGCTGTTGCCGCTTTCTCCACCGCTACGTACAACACGTGCCTGTATAGAGTAAGTTCCATCTTGCGGAGCATTCCAGGTAAAGCTGTAAGGGGCAACGCTATCACTAGCCAATACCGTATCACCATGTAGAAACTCCACTTTAGTGACGTCAGTGGCAATTTCAGACGGCACTGTTGCCGACAGTACGATATCTGAGTCTGAATTGAAGACATCATTATCTAACAATGGATCCATAATCGCTGTCGTATTGCTAAATATAGCCCAGTCTTGCTGGTAATCATTCACCCAGTTTGGAACAGTGGCCTTGCGATATGTCAATTGTGCTTCATATAGAGATTGAGGTGTAACCTCTGTTCCATAGGACTCATTGATCTGCATGGTGGGGTAGAGGGGTTTAGGATAGGCTTTCGAGGCGGCATCTTCCGACTCTGTAACTAACAAACCAGCAATTGGAGCCTGATATCCAACAACAATAGGCTGTACGATAGCACTGAACGCTGATTCCCAAAAATTATGGGCTACTTGAGATGTAGCAGCTCCGCGATACTTAAATTGATAATTCCAAAGCGTATAATAACGCAGATGTCTTGGGGTCTGGCTGGCACTGCCTGAACCATTACCCGGATTGTGTCCCGACATCACATCTCTAAGTGTGGCATAGCCATACTTGCCATGGTTATCCAGATCCATCACCTCACGAGCATCATAACGCCAGAATACATTACCAGAATTTGGGCCTGTTTGGCCTGCAGGGTGCTCCCAAATATTGCGTTCCTCTACTAGCCCTATCAAGGTTCGGGTAGAAGAGTTAATTATCATACTGTGATGACCATTATTCCCCTCCATGATTATTTCCAACAAGCTAGTATCAACGGCATTATTGACATCAATACCATGGTTCGTATTAACAGTACGCACACGACGGATCCAGGAATTACGAACTTGAGTCAGTACAACTCCCTTCCAAGCTTCGTCATCGAAGCTGGTACTACGATGGTGTACAAAGGTATTATCGGAGCTGAAGTTGCCCACTAAAGCAATGTCCTCCAATCCCACTTCGGTTAGATAACTTCCGGCCTTCTGGATCTTCCAGTTGTAACTTGCATTAACATCGTAATGAATAGGTTCTTCAAAGGTGAGGGTATTACTG
>NZ_CEZLMY010000113.1:10388-11725 GCF_983033635.1 Psychromonas sp.
AGTAAATTACTATTCGGATCTCGTGAGTATAACGTTACCAGTTGCCCCACACTCATACTTGAAGCATCTGCGACCTGTATATTAAAAGTCTCTCGAGTTACATTGCCAGTTACAGTGGTAATATCTGATTTATTACCGGTAGAGAAAGGTCTAAAGGTGATAATAGTTCCTCCACCCGTCGTAGGTGTACCTTCTGAAAAAATTTCAGTTCCCCCCGCCAGTGCGCCAGCACCACGTACAACAATATTACTACTGTTAACAGTTAAGCCTGTTGCACGATAACGGCCGGGATGTAATAACACAACACCTGAGCCATTTAACTCAGCTGCATCAATAGCAGCCTGGATAGCACTGCTATCGTCAGAGCTATCATCGGGTACTGCACCGTAAGCACTGACATCATAAACAGGATAAGTGACATCAGGAATCGCTATGTCACCATGGTGATAACCCGCACGCGAAAAGTCTGGCATATTTGGCTCTGCGCCACTATTTTTAGCTGCTACCCAATCAAGCCAGGTACTTGACTCAAGAGCCATTGTATTAATTGGCGACATAGCAACTAGCAACGCAGCTACAACTCCTCCAATGGGATTAATCGATTTTATTAAACGCATTCACTACTCCTTGTGATATTTTAAGTGTAAATTAGTGGTGTCTGATCAATAAATGTACAGGTTGGCTAGCATACATAGATTGTTAATTTTATATATGAGGAGTACATCTATTTGTGATTAACCTCTATTTACTGGAAGCAAGTGAAAGCCAGTCGTAAGCTTGCAACCCGAAGCGCAAGGGGCGAATCGGCAATCGAAAGTGCGTGAAGAGTTGGCGAAAAGAATATCGAAAGCATACGCTGGAATATAAACGTTTGTTCGATGAGGATGAGGTTTAAAGCAATAAAATTCAGTGCTGCAAATCTTGCTAGTATTAATCCTGCAGCCGTTAATGCAACAGGGCTCGTTAACTATTTATCAGGATGTTTGCCGAATTAAGAAAAGATGGATCTACACTAGTCTACTGTTGCTTTAAGCAATACTTTCATTAGATCTTCATTTCATGGTGGTTTTGATCTGATGTATAGAATAATAACAGTATGAGAATTATCACTGCCGAAACAAGTGGTGCCCAAATAAAATTAAAAGTTATAGCCGTTAGTGCCGTAATTGCTTGATTTGTTGCTTGAGGAACATAATTACCAGCTTGGATTCGTTCTCTTGTATTTAAAAAGTAATTATGAAATAACAACTGCGACAAGCAAGCCTGCAACTACAGCAAATATTGGGTAACTTTAATATGGATGGAGCTGTGCTACAGCTTAATAGTGCGTTCAGATA
>NZ_CEZLMY010000114.1:0-11419 GCF_983033635.1 Psychromonas sp.
TAAAGGAAATCCCGTTGCACAAACAGTTTGTTTAATTTCACTATTGTCTTCCAGTATGATCTTGTAGATTAACGGATCAGCAGCTGAATCAATAGGTAAACGAACATCAAATGTATACGATGCGTTTTTTTGGCAAACTGATACAGGAGGTAATGGAGATAACCAATGTTTTTTCTCTTGTTCATTATAATGCGCTGTTAAAAGCGAATCATCTGACGCGTCGTAACCCATCTTTCCAATTATATTTCGTATATTCTCATCAGAGACTTTAGCAGGGTTCCCCCATGCATCAACAAAATTTGGATTAATACTTTTTAATCCCATAAACATATCTAAAGTAGAACTGGTCATAACACACCTATTTTTGTTTTCTTAAAATACTGCAAACTTATAATTATATTTTCTTAATATTTAATGCTTTAAAAAGCATCAAATATCAATCTATTTGTTAGGAACTCTTTATATCATATTTTAAAGTAGTGTAAATTCATTACACTTCTCAATATCTGTAAATTCACTACGCCGCACAATAAATGAATAAACAGTTGAAATATCTGATTTTCATGATTTATCGCAATTAATATTAAAAGAGCATTTGCTCAAACTAATTTTTAGCGTAGTTTACGCTCGACATATTGCCCTTTTATAAAGAAATAGTCATTATAAATAGGGATTAATTTACTCCTTTTTCATTATTAGTTTTCACATCGGGATCTTTATATGATTTCTCATCTATCTTTACAGAAAAAAAACAACTTATCTGACTCTGTCAGCCTTCAGTCCGATATAACAGGCTATGAATTTTTAATTATTGAACACAATAATTTTGATGCGGCAATTGCCCTGCAGGGTGCTCATTTAGTGCACTTTCAATTAAAAGAACAACAACCTATTATCTGGTTAAGTAAAACAGCACTATATAATGAACAAAAAGCAATTCGGGGTGGTGTTCCAATCTGTTGGCCTTGGTTTGGGGCTGCTGATAAATCATTAGGTAACAATCTGCCTGCTCATGGTTTTGCCCGTACCAGTAAATGGTCGATTAAAAACATCAATGAATTAAGCAATGGCGTAGAAATTGAGCTTTTATTAAAAGACAGTGAGCAAACACGTAAAATTTGGCCCTTTCAATTTGAGTTGATTTTAAAAGCAACATTAACCGACACGATCAAGCTTGAACTAATAAGCAAAAACACCGGGCAGAAAGCATTTACTTATGGCGCGGCGCTACATACTTACTTAAACATCAGTTCACCTGAAGCATGTCAGGTTTCTGGTTTAAATAAACAATATGCAGATAAATTAAATGCCGGTCAGTTACAAACGGGTGATACCAGCTTACAAATAAACGGCCCTATTGATTCTATTTACCAGAAAGCACCCGCTGCAGTTGTACTTAATGATAGTGGGTTTACACGTCAGTTGAATATTTCAAATTCAGGAAATGACTCAGAAGTAGTTTGGAACCCTTGGGTTGAAGGTGCTCAAGCATTTGCTGATATGCCAGATGACGGTTATCAGACTATGCTCTGCATTGAATCTGCAATTACCCATCAAGATGGACAAACCATAGCACCGAATCAAACGCATACATTAAGCTCTTTTATTGGTTGATCCATACACCTGAAAACATAATGTAACCTTTATATAAGTATAAGAGGTTACATTATTGTGACTTAGTCATTGTTGGTTAACGGTCATTTATGATCAATTTGTTACAAGAACATTGAAAAAACGATCTCTAAAATAACAAAATATTTTCGAATTACACTTAAATTGCTGTTTAGCTTTCTTTTCTAACTATTAGCACATAAAATAGCGTGGTAATTTAATTACAATAAATTGTTTTATTTTTAAGCGTTTGAATAATAAAAAGTAATTTTTGCCCTTTTATTCTTCAATAATCGCTTACTCAAAACGATTAACTTGACTAATATCAAGTTCTAGGTGTTTTTGACACCTATAATGATGACAAGTTTTAAAATCAAACCATCCATAAGGATCTAAAAAATGACAATTAAAGTAGGTATTAACGGCTTCGGTCGTATCGGCCGTTTCGTATTCCGCGCTTCAATCGAACGTACTGATATCGAAGTTGTTGCAATCAATGACTTAATCGACGTTGAATACATGGCTTACATGCTTAAATATGACTCAACTCACGGTCGTTTCAACGGTACAGTAGAAGTTAAAGACGGTAACCTAGTTGTTAACGGTAAAACTGTACGTGTTACTGCTGAGCGTAACCCTGAAGATCTAAAATGGTCTGATGTTGGCGTTGAAGTTGTTGCTGAAGCAACTGGTTTCTTCCTAACTGACGAAACAGCTCGTAAGCACATCACTGCTGGCGCTAAGAAAGTTGTTCTAACTGGCCCTTCTGGCGACGTTCCAATGTTCGTTAACGGTGTTAACTTCTCTGAGTACGCTGGTCAAGATATCGTTTCTAACGCTTCTTGTACTACGAACTGTCTAGCACCTATCGCTAAAGTACTTAACGACAAGTGGGGCATTGAGTCTGGTCTTATGACTACAGTTCATGCAACTACTGCAACTCAAAAAACTGTTGACGGTCCTTCTGCTAAAGATTGGCGTGGTGGTCGTGGTGCTTCTCAAAACATCATCCCATCTTCAACTGGTGCTGCTAAAGCAGTAGGTAAAGTAATTCCTGCTCTTAACGGTCTTCTAACTGGTATGGCTTTCCGTGTACCAACTGCTAACGTTTCTGTTGTTGACTTAACTGTTAACCTTAAAACTGCTGCTACATACGAAGAAATCTGTGCTGAAATGAAACGTGCTTCAGAAAACGAATACGCTGGCGTATTAGGTTACACTGACGAAGCTGTTGTTTCTCAAGACTTCATTGGTGAAGTTCAAACTTCAGTATTTGATTCTGCTGCAGGCCTATCTCTAACTGACAAATTCGTTAAAGTTGTATCTTGGTACGACAACGAAATCGGTTACTCAAACAAAGTTCTTGACCTAATCTCTCTTATCTCTAAATAAGATTAATTAGTCAAAATTTGTTTTAAGCCTGTACTTCGGTATGGGCTTTTTTGTGCCTGAATTTCGTGAACAACGAAATCTAGTGTTGCTAACCCAGCAAACAAAGTTCTTGACCTAATTGCGCTTATCTCTAAATAAGATTAATTAGTCAAAATTTGTTTTAAGCCTGTGTTTTTACACGGGCTTTTTTGTGCCTAAATTTCGTGAACAACGAAATCTAGCGTTGATAACCCAGCAAACAAAGTTCTTGACCTAATCTCTCTTATCTCTAAATAAGATTAATTAGTCAAAATTTGTTTTAAGCCTGTACTTCGGTATGGGCTTTTTTGTGCCTGAATTTCGTGAACAACGAAATCTAGTGTTGCTAACCCAGCAAACAAAGTTCTTGACCTAATTGCGCTTATCTCTAAATAAGATTAATTAGTCAAAATTTGTTTTAAGCCTGTGTTTTTACACGGGCTTTTTTGTGCCTGAAATTTACACCGCAAAAAAAAAGAGCCATTAGGCTCCTTTTTTATCACTACAAAATAGACTATTTTGTATGAAACTCTTCACATGCGAACAGAGTGTTCTCAATCAGTGTTGCCACTGTCATTGGTCCAACACCACCTGGAACAGGTGAGATCCAGCCTGCACGCTCTTTGGCAGCTGCAAAATCGACATCGCCTGCAATTTTTCCATTGTCTAAACGGTTAATACCTACATCTAATACAATTGCGCCCTCTTTTATCCATTCGCCGGGAATAAAATTAGCTTTACCACGTGCGACAACTAATACATCCGCACGCTCAACATGGCTTTGTAAATCATCAGTAAAACGGTGGCAACATGTTGTTGTACAGCCAGCTAATAACAACTCTAGCGTCATCGGGCGACCAACAATATTTGATGCGCCAATCACAACTGCATGTTTACCTCTAATATCAACACCAATTGATTCAATCATGCTGATCATGCCTCGTGGTGTGCAAGCTCGAAGCAATGGAATGCGTTGCGCCAGACGGCCGACATTATAGGGGTGAAAACCATCAACATCTTTTTGTGGATTTATTCTTTCAATAACAGCTGTTTCGTCAAGGCCTTCAGGCAGTGGAAACTGTACTAAAATGCCGTCAATAGTTTGATCGGCATTAAGCTCATCAATTAATGTTAGTAATTCATCTTGACTGGTGGTTGTAGGTAAATCAAACGCTTTTGAAGTAAAGCCCACTTTTTCACAAGTCCGACGTTTACTCTGTACATATATCTCTGAAGCGGGATCGGCCCCCACTAAAATAACCGCGAGACCAGGAACACGTAGCCCTTTAGCCACCCGAGCTTCAACTCCTTGCGCAACTTTATCTGTAATTGCGGCTGCAATCGCTTTTCCGTCTATGATTTGTGCAGACATTGATCAACTCTCTATATGTAATAGTTATGATTGTCCGGCTATTGTCGCAAAACAATGGCTTGATGTCACATGAATCATGGTGAGCGGCTTTGATTTTATCTTTTCTTTTTTAAAATTAAGATCAGATACCCGTTACCAATCAAAATGCATTTATCAGTCGCTAGCTCGGACACCAAGATAAGGCGCTACATGATGACCCTTTGAGCGATTAACTACGTTAATCCTCTACCGGTAGGATTAAAATAAAGACTTTAATCCTTAAATGGCTAGCCCTTATCGAATGTTGCAACGCTGTATTGCCACGGTTGTACAAGAAGCGAGCTAGTAACCCACTGGGCAAGCCGTGAGGCAAACATCTTCGTTGTTGTGAAGTCTCGATTTAACCCGTTAGATCTTCACCTTTACGCCTAGAATCTGTTCACCTCACGACTTGCTGATTTTTGCATCTTGAATGATAACGGGTATATACTAGAAACTTAATGGGCTAGCCTACCAATCGATCACTACAGAAAATCTTAATGCAGACATCGAATTCAACGTTTATTATTAAAACAACACTACGCAAACTCATCTCTGACTCAAATATTCATTCCGGGTTACGCGTATTAATTGCCATGGCAATTACATTTATTCCTGCACTTAACAGTAACTTACTGCCCTTTTTTGCTCAAAATAGTCTGCATATCTCCATCTCATTATGTTTAGGGGTAATGGCAAGTGCGATTGTCGAAACAGATGATAACTATAAAGGCAGAGGTAAGTTTATAGTTACGATAGTAGTTTGCTTTTTTATCGCCTCCAGCAGTGTAGAACTGTTAATGCCCTATCCCATACTCTTTGCACTGGGTTTACTCATATCTAGTTTTGCTTTTATGATGCTTGCCGTTTTAGGCACGCATTACAATAAAATTGGTTTTGGCGCGATCTTAATCGCAATTTATACCATGATTGGTCACCAGAGCGGCATCAATTGGTATGAACAGCCACTCTTATTAAGTATTGGTGCACTATGGTATGGCCTGTTTTCAATTGTTTGGAATTTTTACAGCCCTTATCGCTCGCTGCGCGAACAACTAGCACAACTATTTTTCTCATTAAGTCGTTATCAGCAACAGAAATCCGCACTGTTTAATGAAAAAGAGGGAACCAGCAAAGAAGGTATTCTTGCAGTTCGCCAGCAGCTAGCGATTCAAAATATTTCCATTATGGCGCGTCTTGAACAGTCGAAGCGGATTATTCAATCTCGCTTTCAAGTCTGCCACCGACAAACAGAGCTTTATAAACTTAATGGCTACTATTTTATTGCCGAGCAAATCCATGAACGTATCAGCGCAAGCCAATATTTATATAGTCAATTAGAAAGCACCTTTGGGAAAAGTCAGATTCTTGAGGGGTATCATCAGCTGTTCTTGCAGTTGAGTGAAGATTGTTATCAGCTGGGTATGGCTATTAATGATAAAAAAAAATACCGTCATAGTCGCCGTTTAAAGTGGACAATCAATGCGTTATCCGATCAGTTATATCTGCTTAAACAGAAATTGCAGCTTTTTGACAATAACAATGAAGCGATGCAGGCATTGCAGGCTATTTATGAAAACCTGCGCGGTATTGATAATTTACTGTTAACCGTTAGCCAAAATCAGCAAAGTAAACAAACTGAAGCAGCCGTTATTGCCATTGAAGAGGAGCAGCCGGCTCAATCTATATTCAAACAACTGCTCGGTGCAATGAAAGCAACAAACCCGGTCTTTAAACATGCGGTTAGGATCAGTGTTAGCTTATGCGCAGCTTTTGTTTTACAACACCTCTTACAATTACCACAGGGGTTTTGGCTTTTACAGACAGTATTATTTGTCTGCCAGCCCAGTTTTAGTGAAACTCGTAAACGTTTAATGCAGCGTAGCGTCGGTACACTGCTCGGTATCCTGCTCGGCTACCCAGTTATCATGTTAATTGACGGCACATTTTCACAAGTGCTTTTATTAATATTCAGTGCGTTTCTATTTTTTAACTATTTACGCACCAACTACGGTTTAGCTGTTATTTTTATCACCTTATTTGTTATGTTTCTCTTCAACCTTTTAACAGGTACGGGGATGGAGATTTTACCCGCGCGCATTGGTGAGACATTATTAGGTTGTGCCTTAAGCATCCTGGCAATTACTTTTATTTTTCCAGACTGGCAGTTCCAACGTTTCCCCACATTAGTTAATCAATTATTACTATTAAGTGGACGCTACTTTAAACAGGTTAGCCATCAGTATCAGTATGGCCGAAGCGAAAATCTCAACTACCGGATGACCCGTTTTAATACCTTTAAAAGTGATGCGACATTAACCAGCGCCTGGCAAAGTATGCTATTTGAACCTAGTTCCAAACAGAAATTAACCAAAGAAGTTTATGCGTTAGTTAACCGCTGTGATGCATTAGTTTCTTACATTGCGGCACTTGCATCACACCGTCATAAAATGGATGATTTTGAAAATAATATTGCACTGCAAGATTTAATCAATGCCACCGCAAAGCAGATATCATCAGCTTATAACCCTATCTCTGTTGATGAGCAAGAGCTTGTAAATGCCATTGAAAAGTTTGCAGACTATAAAACCAACTTATCTGGTGAAACATTATTAATTGTTGAACAGTTACGCTTAATTGCATTCACAGCACTGGATATACAACTGCTATTACAACAGGTAAACTTCAACTACAAAACTCAACACTGATATTAATAAAGGAAGTTTAAATTGTTATTTAATGGGCAAGAATACCCAACTGATCCTCAAGGTTACTTACTTGATTCAACAATATGGAATAAACAACTCGCCATGCATATTGCTAATTTGGAGTTGATCGAAATGAGCGATGAACACTGGCAGGTGGTTAACTTTGTTCGTGAGTTTTACCTTGAATATAATACTTCTCCTGCAATTCGCGCATTAGTAAAAGCAATGCAGAAAAAGTTTCCCGATGAGGTGATCAGTAGCCGCTCTTTATATCGCCTTTTTCCCAAAGGCCCGGCTAAACAAGCAACTAAAATTGCAGGTTTACCAAAACCTGCCCGATGTATTTAATCGCAACAATATTTAACATTAAAAACAACATTTAAGGAAAGTAAAATGCCAAAGGCAAGCGAAATTAAAAAAAATAGCGCAATCGAATTCAACAACAGTGTTTATATTATTAGAGATATTGAACGTTCTGTACCGCAGGGGCGTGCGGGTGGCAGCATATACCGTATGCGTATGTACGATGTAGTCAATGGCTCAAAAATTGATGAAACATTCAAAGATAGCGATATGCTTCCTTTAGCCGATTTAACACGTCGTAATGTGATGTTTTCTTACCTTGATGGTGACGAATTAGTGTTTATGGATAATGAAGATTATACGCCGTACAACCTAAACAAAGAGAGCATCGCTGACGAAGTGCTGTTTATTGATGAAAATACACAAGGATTGCAAGTCGTTTTAGTTGATGACTCACCTGTCGCGATTGAACTACCTTCTAGCATTGAGCTGGAAATAACAGAAACAGACCCGTCAATTAAAGGTGGCTCAGCAACGGCTCGCACTAAGCCAGCGACTCTCTCTACAGGCTTAGTAGTGCAAGTACCAGAGCACATATCAACGGGTGACAAAATAAAAATCAACACGGCTGAATGTAAATTTATGGGACGTGCTGATAAATAGCGGTTTAAGCGATAAAATCGCCCGGTTTAGGTGAACTAATATAACTGCTGCAAGCTTAATGGCCACTGCCGCATAGGCAGGTAAAACAAGGGAGTCACGAATGTAACTCCCTTTTTTTTGATAATCCTTGATAATCCCATCATTATTCGTCAACTCGCTCTACAGCTTCATTGCCGATTTTCATTGAATCTCACAAAACACTTTATTGCGTTACATACCCTCTAATACCCTTAAGGCATAAGAGACAGGGATTAACAGTTATTTTTCCCTGCAAGTTATTCAAAAAACTTAAAAGCGGGATTCTCCTTAATGGCTTGGTTACTTAACGTTCCTTTGGATACAGGAATAGACGGGGCCGATGAGAGCGTCGAATATCGTCATGCCGGCGGCATAACTGTCTCGCATCTCAAGTCATTTTAAAATTTCACTGCCGGTTGCCGGAAAATTATTCCATCTCTCCGCTGGTAAATAACCTACGCTTGCATTGACCGGTGAGTTCCCTTTTTCTCTCATCTCCTCCTTTGAATTGATTGCTCGGTAAAGGCCTGGACTAAAATCTATCACCTTCGGGATGCCATCTTCAAATAACAGTACGTTCGGGGACTTCATATCTAAATAACACATGCACGCCCAAGGCACTATGTAGCCCAGTTAGAGGTTATTTTTAATCTCATATTAACGCCAACACGTTGCAACCAGGTAGATGACTGATAACGTCAATTGTTAACAGTGGTGCCCTACTCCATCAATACTCGGCCAAAAAACTCGCTGCATTTAAATCAGTCCCGCTATTGTTAAGCTAAACTCATAGATATGGATCAGAAAACTTAAATGATGCTATGAAAAAAATAATATTCTGGCTGATTGGCTTCTTACTCTTATTTATCATCATTCTTCAGATGGTTGATCAAGAGAGTTTAATTGCAAGGCAAGTAAAAGCCATTGCCACACCCGAAGCTAATTATCTGCTAAAGATTAATCAGCACATCAGCAAAACCCCAAGGCCTGAAGAGACCTTTACGTTTCCCATTAAAGTGGGGGGTATTGGACCTGTGCACTCCCTTTATTCCGGCCCCAATCAATACCCATTTTATTGCATGACCTTGGACTCGGGGTTAGGTCAGCCGCTGATAGATAATCAAACAGGTTTCGGGGTTCCCGTTTATGACATTATTAACGGCAAAAAACAGCTTGGTTATTCTAAAGATTGTTCATTAAAAACCCGCCTCGCCTATGTCGTTGTTGATAAAAACAATAAGCTGCATAGCAAAACAGAGCTTGAACTAAAGCAATCGCCACTAAACAAAGGCGACCTGTTAATTAGGGTGGAACAAGGCACCATCAACCGTTATATCTACATCATTTTGATGCCTATTTATGCCACAGGGGTCGGCAATCAAAGCAATGCCGATGCCTGGAATAAACGCTTGATTTATCGTTTTGAAGGAGGCTCAGGCATAGGTTACAGACAAGGTCGAACTAAGCTGTTCAGATTAATTAATAAAGAACTTAGCCAATTGAAAAAAGGTTACGCCTTAATCACCTCCAGCGGTAATGATACCAGTTACGGGTATAATATGTTGCTGGCAGAAGATACCGCCAGACGGGTAAAGACGCAATTTGTAAGCTTATTTGGCAAACCTTTGTATACAGTTGGAATCGGAGGCTCTGGCGGTGGCTTATCGCAATACCTTATCGGCCAAAACAGTCAGGGCATATTAGACGGTTTACTTCCTTTGTACTCTTACCCGGACATGGTAAGTGTAGCCACTTATGCCTTAGATTGTGACTTATTTAACAACTACTTCAGCTTTCGAGCCAGCGATAGAGTCAGATGGCAAGATTGGCAAAATAGACAACATGTGGAAGGCCTACGGGCCATAAATGGCGCGAAACAAAAGGCCGGTTGGCTGCAGCCGTTAAATCAGTTATTGCGTTGGCAAAAACCAGAATTTCCACGGGGCAATAATGAATGTATCAACGGCTATTTTGGTTTAAGCAGTTACATTTACAACCCTAAACAAGGCTTTCTGAAACCCTACTTTCATGATTCAGTTGTTGAACAAGTCAACTGGAATTATTGGCAGGATATGGTGCATATATTTGGTCAGGATGAACAGGGTTTTGGCTTGTCGACCTGGGATAATGTAGGGGTTCAATATGGTCTGCAAGCATTACTCAACAAGCAAATTACATTTAATGAATTTATTGATTTAAATAGAAAAATTGGCTCATGGAAGCCTCTACAAAAAATGCAGGCAGAACGAATAATCAGCCTTAGCGCAAAAACTCCGCCAATTTGGTTATCGTTATGGGGGCATCATAATATAACCGAAATCGACAGCGTCTCGGCGAAACGGCATTCGGCTTCATTAACAGCCGTTAACAAGGCCTATGAATATGGTCAGGTGTTTATTGGCCGTATTTCCTTACCGATCATTGATATTCGCCATTACCTTGAAGACGATTTGAATATGCATCACACCTCGGCCTCATTTACCACCCGCTTACGGATCCTAAACGCGCAAAAAAACATTCAAAATCATGTTATATGGATTTCAGATAAGCAATATACGCCAGTCGAAAAAGCCTATGATGTTATGGATAAATGGTTGATGACCATAAAGCAGCTGCCCGATCACTTGTCTTATCAACAAAAAGTGCAAAGGGCTAAGCCCGATATGGCCAAAGACACCTGTTTTTCCGAAAACGGTAATATCATAGCCTCTGGCAATGGCGTTTTTAATGGTGATTGGAATCAACAAGCAAATGGTACTTGTACTAACCTTTTCCCCATCTACAGTAATAGTCGAATAAAAGCAGGCGCTCCCTGGCAAGGAAGCATTTTCAAGTGTCACACCATTGCTATCGAAACAGCCATTGAAAATGGCATCTATGGCGATTTGGATTTGTCTGCAAAAGTGAGCGCATTAAAGCAAACCTTTCCGAATGGGGTTTGTGATTATACATTTGCCGATATGGGCAGGCCAAAACATTTAAGCCATTAACATGGTCTTGGCGAGTATAGGAAGAATAAATGCCGTTTAGCTAAAAAATGTTAATTTGAACAGGACGTTTTATATCTGTTTCTATCGATTGGCAGAGTCAACGCGGCGTTGCCCCTGCGGCTCGTTTTATTCAAAGGCATTTATGAAAAAGATCGTTTATTAGCCATCAAACAAACACAGTAGAGGGGTGTTACTAAATAATTACCTACAGCAATTGCATATCACTGGCGCATCATAATTCCCCCCGCAGCTGAAATCAATTAGCACACAATTATGTGCTTTTTCAAATATTTATAAATTTAAATTATCTTGATTTGAAAATCGTA
>NZ_CEZLMY010000115.1:0-11238 GCF_983033635.1 Psychromonas sp.
CGTATAAACTCTGCGAAAGTTTATCTTCTTCTGTTAATGGTATTGAACTTGCCACGATGACATTATCAGGCAAAGATTTAGTTGTCGAGGTTAAATCGATTTGAGTTATTTGTGCTTTATATGCTGGTTTGCTCTCTGAAAAATGTGTAACACCATTTTTATCTTCCCAAGTAAAAATTTCGGCAGAAGCTGAAACTGAGAATAAAATAGTTAATAGCGTTAAAAAATAGTGCATACGTATCTCTCTCAATTAAAGGTCAAATAATAGTGTATTTGATTTTTTAAAAATGGCAATATAATTTTCAAAAAAGAGGAAAAAATCGTGGCATGTCAATTCTGTGACAAAAATGTTTTTAAGGAAAAACTGGGGCGCTGTAAATTTTGTATGTGGCTTAACTTCTTTTTGCTGGTTGCGAGTGCTACTGGCTGGTTTATTTGCTATCAATCGGCCCCTAAACAGGTTGAAACAATTGCTTTATTATTAACATTAATTGCCAGCTCGCTATTAATGATTTTACATATAGGCGCTTATATTTATTACCGTTATAAAGGCATAAAAAATCCTACGGAAGATAAACACAACCCAAAATAGCATCTTGCTGTGCGCCAGTTACGGTTTTAAGTGCAATAGGGGTTTTTAATATTCGCTGCTCAGCCAGCCAGGCAAACGCAATCGCCTCAACAAACATAGGATCAATATCTAAGGCATTGCTATCATTAATATTATGTAATGGCATTAAGCTTTGCAACCGTGCCATAAGTAATGGATTTAAGGCCCCACCACCACAGACAAAAACATCACACGGCTTGCTTTGCTGTCTGATTTGCTCACTGATGGTGATTGCGCTGAACTCTAATAGTGTCCGCTGAATATCGGCGTCTAAAAATGAGTCGTCCTTAGACTGAGTTAACTGCTGTTCGAGCCAGGCAAGGTTGAATTTTTCTCGGCCTGTGCTTTTCGGGGCGGATTGTGCAAAGTAAGGATCGGTTAATAATTGCTTTAATAATCCTGATAGTACTTTTCCCTGTTTGGAAAAATGTGCATCTTTATCAAAACGTTTATCTTTTACTTTATTAATCCAAGCGTCCATCAGTATATTTCCCGGGCCGGTATCGTAGCCAAGTACTTGTTTATCTGATGTTAATAGACTGACATTGGCAATGCCGCCAATATTGAGGATGACACGGTTTTCATCTTTTTTAGCGAATAAAGCCTGGTGAAATGCAGGTACTAATGGTGCGCCCTGGCCTCCATAGGCCATATCCATACGTCTAAAATCAGCGGCACAAGGAATGCCTGTTTTGGCAGCAATCAGGTTGGCATCACCTATTTGCTGGCTAAAAGGAAACTTGGCAAGTGGGCTGTGGAAAATGGTTTGCCCGTGACTGCCAATGGCGCTGATTTGCCCTGCATCAAAATGGTTTTCTTTAAGGAGTTGATTAACCGCATCTGCGCAGGTTAAAGCAAATAGATGATCAACTTCACCAAGTGTTTGCAGATCGACATGTTTATCCTGGCAGATTTTTAAAAGCTGCAAGCGTAATTTTTCAGGCAGATCGGGGGCAAAACCGGCGATCTGTTTAAAAGCAGAGGTTGTACGTTGTGCAATAACCACATCAATGGCATCCAGGCTAGTGCCTGACATGATGCCAATGTAGTAGTTGCCGATTGCAGACTTAGGTAAGTCGGACATTTAGATTACGCGGGAGAACTGTTGTTGGCGTGCTTTAGTGCGTAAATAAATATCAAAACACATGCAGATATTGCGGATTAATAAACGCCCTTTGGGTTGTACTGTGATTGTTTCCGGCGTTATTAAAACCAGTTGATCATCAATAAAGCACTGTAATAATTTAGTATCTTCAGCAAAATAATCGTCAAATGTTAAGTCAAATTTTTGCTCAATCTCTTTAATGTCTAATTTGAAATTACAGATCAGTTTTTTGATCACCTCTCGGCGAATCAGATCATCCTGATTAAGAGCCACGCCACGCCATTGTGCATGCCCTAGCTCATCAATTTGGCTGTAATAGCTTGCCAGTTTTTTCTGATTCTGTGAATAAGTATGACCAATTTGGCTGATTGCCGATACACCCAGCCCGAGAAGATCGGCATCTTCCTGCGTGGTATAACCTTGAAAGTTACGATGCAGAATGCCTTGTTGCTGTGCAATAGCCAGTTCATCATCCGGTTTTGCAAAATGATCCATGCCGATAAATTGGTAACCCGACTGGGTTAAAAACTCAATGGTATATTGCAGTATCTGCAATTTTTCAGCTGCTTTCGGCATATCATCTTCATTAATTTTACGCTGCGCCGCAAAAAGAGCAGGCATATGTGCATAATTGAAAATTGATAAACGAGCAGGATCTAACTCCACTACTTTTTCTAAAGTATGGGCAAAACTTTGTTTTGTTTGCAGAGGTAAACCATAAATCATATCTAAATTGGTTGATTGAAAACCCTGCTCTTTAGCACGTGTTAATAGCTTGATAATAAATGCTTCGTCTTGCTCGCGATTAACCGCTTTTTGCACCTCTTTATTAAAATCCTGCACACCAAGACTGAGGCGGTTAAAGCCCTCTTGGGCAAGATGATCTATGGTGCTTAACTCAATTTCACGCGGATCGACTTCGATACTTAATTCTGCGTCTTTTTTAAAATTAAAGTTGTCACGCAATACCTTCATTAAACGTGTAATTTGAGCTGGTAATAAGAATGTTGGTGTGCCGCCACCCCAATGCAGTTGGCTTACCTGGCGAGAGCTGAAATGAGGCGCTTGAATTTTAATTTCTCGTTCAAGGTAATCGAGGTATTTATCTGCTTTCTCTTGGTGACGTGTGATCACTTTATTACAACCACAAAAATAACAAAGTTTATGGCAGAACGGGATATGGATATAAAGTGAAAGAGGGCGAGTTGGGTAAGTTTTACTGGCGCTGATTAATTCAGGGTAAGTAAAACTCTGATCGAACTCTAATGCAGTAGGGTATGAAGTATATCTTGGACCACTGTAATTATATTTCTCAATTAGCGCTTGATCCCAAACGAGCTTTTCCATTGCTATCTCTCTTCTCTTTTTGCTGTGAATTTCAGAGTGAAAAGCTCTCTAGTTGTGAGGCTTCTTTGATGATTGTCTCTTCAAGTTCAGCTTCAAAAACCTGTCGTTGCATATCCAGTCTTTTAAGCTCTTTTACTGCGACTTTTTTACGCTGCTCATGGGTAGGCATATCTTTTACTTTATTAAACATTTCCGACAAAGCAGGGTATTCATCTTCTATATCAATTGCTTTTTCAAGTAATAAGGTTTCCAGTAAGACTGTTAAGCGAATGGCCGCTTCTGAAATATTACACTGCTTTTGCGCCGTAGCGCGGGCAATAAAACGAATACTTTCACAAATGTTGTCATTTCGCTGTTGTTTTTTTAATGTCGCTTGTGCTTTTTGCTGCTCTTCTCTTTGCAGATTCTGAGCTTTGTGCATTTTGATTTTACTCATCAAAATGCCTGCGTAAAACGCTAAACCGATAATAATAACAACTGAAATAGCAGCCAGTAAAAGATCAAAATCCATTTTTATACTCGTTATTTTTTGAATTCATCTAACGCTGAACCCGCGTCTTCGAATTGTTGTAGAAGATCTTCTTCTCCATCGTCATCCAACCAGCCAAGCTCCTGCATTAACTGCTGATGGCGTTGTGTTTGTTTATCAACCCATGATTGATCAGTTTGCGAGATGCTCTCATCATTATCAAGTTGTTCCAATAGATCGCTTAAGCGCTGATCATTTTCAATTAAAGCCAGCTCTTTTTCTGGTGATAGTTTCGCTTCAACTTTGCTTTTAATCACTTTTGCTTTCGGCTTAAGTTGTACTTTGGGAGTCTCATTTTGTACTTGTTCTTCAACAATCAGCGGTACCGCTTTTTGACTACCGATACGCTTTTCATTGATAACTTGCTTGGCATTTTTCTTCTGTGTTTGTTTTGACTCTGCAGCATTACGAGCACCAGATTTATTACCTTTTAGTTTACTTTTACGTTTTTTGTCACGAGCTTCTTGTGCTTGTGAGGAGGTTTCTTTGCGTTGACCACTGAATTTTTCTTCTGAATTGCCTGCGGTGCGACTTTTTTTGGTACGAGACATGATTATTTACCTTTCATTTTTTAATACTGTGCTTGCATTTTGCTTTGTGCTGGATATGTGCAGAATAGCAGATTTAAGAGTGTTTAAAAAGCGTAGAAAAAAGACGTTTATAGTATGAAACGTCTTTTAAAAGAGAGCTGAAAAGTGCTGCGGTTAATGTAATGCTGAAATATATTTAGAGAGCAGTTCAATATCTGCATCGTTAAGTTTAGCGGCAATGTCGGTCATCATACTGTTTTGATCATTATTGCGTGCTTTGCTACGGAATTTTTCAAGCTGTGCTTTTAGGTAAGCTGGATGCTGGCTGGAAATTTTAGGAAATTTTGCAAGCTCTAAACCATTTCCCCGTGGACCATGGCAGGCTGTACAAGCTGGAATTTTGCGCTGTAAATCACCGCCCATATAAAGTTTTTGTCCTGCATCAGCAATCTCAGCAGCTACCGTTTCTGGTGCTGTAGTTTGGGTCGTGTAATAAGCGGCAATATCTTTAATATCTTGCTCTGAAAGCGATGCAGACATACCGAGCATGATTGGCTCATTTCGCTCGCCATTTTTGAACTGTTGTAACTGTTTTTCCAGATAACTTGCATGTTGGCCTGCTAATTTAGGGTAAAGGTTTGACGGGCTGTTTCCATCAGCACCATGACATGCAGTACAGGTCACTGCTTTTGTCTTACCTGCTTCAATGTCACCCTGTGCTTGCACTGAGACTGAGAAGGCAAGTGTGACAATTAATGTCATTAATAATTTATTCATAACTATCCATTTTTTTCTTAAAGTATGTACAATGAGCTTCAAATAAAACAGGTGTAGTTTACACAAGTTTAATAAAAGTAACAATTTTGCTACATGAGTAAAACGAGGCATATCTTGGAATTTCAAAAAATACATTTTCAAAAAGCGCATTTCTTAATTAGTGCACCAGATATTCGTCACTTAGATAAACATTTACCACCAGAAAGTGGTATTGAAATCGCGTTTGCAGGACGTTCAAATGCGGGGAAATCTAGTGCTTTAAATCGTTTAACACGACAAAAAAGTTTAGCGAGAACCAGTAAGACGCCCGGTCGTACTCAATTAATCAACGTCTTTGAAATTGAAGAGGGTAAACGTTTAATCGATTTACCGGGGTATGGTTTTGCTAAAGTGCCGTTAGAGATGAAGCTGAAATGGCAGCGTTCATTAGGTGAGTATCTGCAGCAGCGTGAATCGTTAAAAGGTTTAGTTGTTTTAATGGATATTCGTCATCCGTTTAAAGATCTTGATCAACAGCTTATTTACTGGGCTATTGATGCTGATATTCCGGTTTTAGCCCTGCTAACAAAAGCAGATAAATTAAAACAGGGTGCGCGCAAAGCGACACTGTTAAAAATGCGTGAAGAAGCGCAGCGTTTTGAAGGTGATGTTCAAGTTGAACTGTTTTCTTCTTTAAAAGGTTTGGGTGTTGATATCTTAGAGAAAAAAATTGCAGGCTGGTACGCGCAAGATGAACAGCAGATTTTGCCATTAAGTGAAGCTGAAGATTAATTGCTAGTAAGATTCACTGGGGGGCGGATAGTCTCCCAGGCGATTGTTCGCTAGCTCTTCTATGGCGACTTGATAAAGCATTTTTGAAAGGGAATTTATGCGTTTTTTAATGACGGTATTGCTGCTTGTTTGTTTGTTACCTCCTGCTACCAAGGTGCAAGCTATCAGTAATTCCATGGCGCAAACTGGATTTACAGGTTTATTGCGCATACCACATGCCGATGCTTTACCCTTTGGTGATTTTTCACTGAATTATCAGTGGGAAGATAATATTGATTATGATACTTGTTATGGTTGCGGAGCGCATAAAACCATATTAATGGGCGTAGGTTTGCTGCCCGGTTTAGAGTTTACGGTGCAAAATACGCATAAATTAATGAGTGATGGCCCTGAGTGGGGAGCTACACATTCGAGTGATCTCTCTTTTTCTGCCAAATATGACTTTAAACCTTTTTTGCCTGAAGACTGGTTTAGTTTTGCATTGGGTATGCAAGATTATGGTGGTGCTGCGAGTAAGCATCAGAATATGTATGCAGTTGCCTCTAAGTCAGTTTTTGCTGATACTTTTTATCATTTTCGTTTAACCGCCGGTTACGGAAAAGGTGATATTGAAAATCAAATGGGCAGTGATTATCTGCAAGGTATTTTTGCTGGCTTAGAATGGCAACCGACACAATGGTTACAGTTAGTAAGCGATTATGATGGAACGGGAATGAATGCCGGGTTCAAATTGTTTACAGCTGATAACTGGCTGCCTTATGGCTGGAAAGCAAATTTCACTTATCAAATTTATTCGGACTCACTAACGACGAATAGGGATAATCAGTGGTTGGGATTAGGCTTAACTCTGCCTTTAGCTGTTGGTACTGATGCAAAACGTTATAGCCGCAACGGGGTAAATGAGTTGTATCAGCTTGAGGCTGGGCAGCAACAGCAGATAAAAGAACAAATTTCAGAGAAACAACAACAGCAAAGTCAACAAGTAGAAGCGAATCTTCCTTCACTATCAACGCTTGCTCAAAAAGAACAGAAAAACCAGCAGAATGAGCGGTTACAAAAAATATTGGTTGAGTATGGTTTTGAGAATGTGCGTACTGGTTGGCGTGAAACTACATTAGTAGTTTCATTGGAAAATAATTTATTTAACTGGAATGAATTAGATGGTTTAGGTGTTGCTCTTGGTTTGATTGTCGATAATAGCGAGGCTGAATTATTTGAATTTTATCTGCTGAATAATCAAATAGCGGTTTTAAAGGTGGCTGGTAATAGCAAAACATTTCGAGATTATCTGCATCAGAAAGCAGAACAGCCAGTTAAAACACACGGTTTGAATATTTCCAGTCAAGCTATAGAGCTGCAGGATGTTGCCTGGTTTTCTGAAAAACAGGCATCAGGAAATTTTGTTCCTCGTTTTATTTTTTCACCGCACTTGCGCTCAAATATTGGTACTGAAATGGGGGTATTTGATTACTCTCTGGCATTGAGTAGTAATTTACAGATGTCTTTATGGCCGGGCGGGGTAGTGGATGTTCGTCATCTATTGCCAATTGCACATTCTGATAGTTATGACGATGGTCAGTATTTTGCTAATAGTCGCCATAAAAGTGAAGTAGACCGTATACTTTTCCATCAGGCGTTTGCTTTACCTGCTGGTTTCATTACCCAATTTAGTGCGGGGCAGGTATATAAATCTTACCTTGGTGCTTTAAATGAAACCCGCTGGGAATCAGAGGCTGGTGCACATCGAATCAAAACAGAAATTGGTGATTTTAGTCATGACAATAATGAATATAATTATCAACCTGCACTTGCCTCATACCGATATTATCTGCGAGATTTGGATCTTGCGCTAGAAGCAACCTATGGTCAGCATTGGTCCGGTGACTTGGGGGGGAGCTTAAGCATAAAGCAGTGGTTTGGCGATATGTCTGTGAACCTCACTTATCAAAATACAAGCTGTGACCTTTCAAAGACACAATATGCTTGTTCAGGTGACGGGTATGCTGAAAAACATGAGTATGCGGGGTTAACTTTCCAGTTCCCATTTGGTACACGTAAAAACTTATCTCCTGCTGTCGGTTTGCAGATTAAAACATTAGAGCAGTGGGGTTATGGTTATCGTTCGAGAATTAATAATGATGCTAACTATGTTGGCGGTAATCGGGCTGGGAAAACCAACCTGCAATATAATTTAGATCAACAATATTTTAACCGAGACCGTTTATCAAAAAACTATGTTGAAAGTAATCTGCTTCGCTTACGTGAGAGCTACACAAGATATATTAAATAGGTAAATATTGCATAGCTGGAAACACTGCTTATAATTAATGACTTGTTTTAGCGTAAGTTTGTCACTTGTCACTTGTTATTTGTTATTTGTTATTTGTTGTTGATACTTATTTTAAAATTTTGATTATAATGTTACATTTGCTGTTTAGTAAAAAACGAAAAATAAAATTAAAGGATATTGAAATATGAAACTGAACAAGTTAGTCATTGCTATGGGATTAGCAACAGCCTTTTTAACGGCTTGTAGCGATAGTAATAATGCTACTCAACCTGTTACAGCCATTGATGGTTACATTGTAAACGGTATAGTTACTACAACATGTGGTGGTTTTACTTATACAGGACGCACAAATGCATTTGGTGTTGCAGCACTGAATACCTCTGTTTTTACGCTTGCGGATTGTACTTCTACTACAGTCACTGGTGATGCTGATACTTTTGACTATGATTTGGGAGCCGATGTACCATGGACTCAGACAATGTCTACATTAGACGGTTTATCTGTTATTAATCCATATACAGATATTGCAGCCCTTGCTGTTGCAAATGATCCGACACTTGATAATGCGGGTGCATTAGAAGCGGTTTATACTATTTTAAATATTCCAGCTAGCTTAATTCCTGCTGGTACAGATCTGTTTGTTGATTTTGGAACTAATAATGCAGATTATAGTGAAGAGCAAGCTAAGTTAGCTGTTTTAGCTGAGACAACATTTGCAACACTGGTTGACCTTAAAGCTGCGGCTCCTGATGCAACGCCTGCACAACTTACAAATTTATACGCACAGGTTTTACCACAAGTTTCTGTTGCTGTTGACGATTATATCGAAGCAAACCCGACTTTAGATTTAAGCGAAGTTGCTTTCACTATTGATATTCCTTTACCGGAAGCAGTTGAATTTAACGAAGATGGGACTGTTATTATTACGTCTGAGCTTAAAGATATTGCAATTGTTGTCGATGACACTGTAAAACCAGAGCCAGCTACAACTCCTGATGATACACCTGATATACCTGATGCTACTGGCGGTACTGGTACTGGTAGTGATGGTGTTAACCAAGGTTAATATCATTCTGAAATAATGAAAAAGGCGCTAGATATAGCGCCTTTTTTTTGCCTTGAATAAAAGTAGACTTAGAGCCTGGAGGCTGCTAGCTAATGACTTAGGAGGGCATCTTTTCTTGGTAAGGGATTTGTATTTTAAAGTGTGTTCCTTGTTCACCCGTTACATATTGGATATCACCTTTAAGTAACTGCTTCACTATATTGTAAATAATATGCGTGCCTAAACCACTGCCTCCAGATCCGCGCTTTGAAGTCACAAAGGGATCAAAAATGCGATCGGCAATCTCATTCGGAATACCTTTACCTGTATCCCGATAATCTATATGTAATGTTTTTCCTTGGCGTTTTATCTCTATATAAATATCACACTTGCCTTGCCAGTTTTCAAAACCATGAATTAATGAATTAAGAATAAGGTTAGAATAAATTTGTGAAAAACTACCTGGAAAACTGTAGATAGAAAGATCTTCTGGACAGCTTACATACACTTGACCGGGAACTTGCTTGAGTTTGTGTTTGAGAGAGGTAAGAACCTGGTTAACATTGTCCGCTAATTTAAATGAGTAACAAGCTTCACTTGACTGGTCAACGGCGACCTGTTTGAAACTACTGACCAAATCGGCCGCACGATTTAGGTTGCTGTTTAATAAACGGCCCGACTCCGAGATGCGTTCGATTAAATTTTCGACATAACTGCGTGTTAAGCTATTGTCGCTTAGTTTAATTTTTAACAGATCAATCTCTTCTTGTAAGAATGAAGCCGCGGTGACACTGATCCCGATTGGTGTATTAATTTCATGCGCGACACCTGCGACCAGTCCGCCTAATGAAGCCATTTTTTCTGATTCTACCAACGTTAACTGAGTGCGTTTTAGTTGTTCTAAGGTTTCTGTTATCTGTTTGTTACTTTCTGTTAAGGCTGCTGTACGTGTATTGACCTTTTCTTCAAGTTGGTCGTTGAGTTGCTTTACTTCCAGCTCAATCTGTTTCTGTGGTGTAATATCATGACCAAAGCCGATTAAATATTTAATATTCATGCCTTCGTAAAAGGCTGAAAAGGTCCATAGTAGGGTATTTATTTCCCCCATCTGGTCATGCATATCAATTTCGATACCTTGGATGGCTTCATTGTGTTCAAGTTTATTCAGCATCGTTTCTTTTTGATCATCAAGAACAAAAATATCTAACCAATTCTTTTTGTGCAGTTCTTCCTGGCTATAGCCGGTTAAAATAACGGCTGCGGGGTTAATCGTCGATATTTTAAAGTCACAGTCTAAACAGCAGATAACCGTACTTGATGAGTTGATGATAGTTGCAGAGAAATCACGCTCTTGTTGCAGCTCTTCGATGGCTATCTTTTTATCTGTGAGTTCGGCAACGATCCTTTTCTGCATCTTATTGAGTAAATAAACAAGTTCATCAAGTTCATCATTGGAAGAGGAGGATCGGTTTCTACGGCCCTCTAAAATCAGATTTTTATTGTGAGTACTGAGCTTGATATTACGTGTATAAACTGCAATTTTATTAACATGGCGGATCACCATATAATAGATAATTAATAAAATACAGATTGAAACCACCATAGTTTTGATGGTTTGACTAACTAAAATAAGTAATGATTTTTCCATTAAGCGTTTATAAACTTCGTTTAGGGAAGCCGCAACAAACAGGGTACCAACAATCTCGCCTTGATAAACAAGGTTAAACTTTTTGCTGATATCAAATTTTTCTTGTAATGAACCCTGTTCAATCAAGGGTACTTCAGTATTGCCAAGCACCTCATGCACCCGAACATACTGCATATCCGAGAGCTTCATAATACCTTCTATCTGGATTTGAATTTGCTCTTCGTCAAGATTCCATAAACTGGCTGCCATCGGCTGTAAAAAACTTGATTCAATCTGATCGATACTTGCTTCAATTTTGCCAACATCTTGTTTGTAGTCCCAGGTTAATTGCACCAGGGTGATAATGATCGCAAGCGCACTACTGCATAATAGAATATAAGCAAGTAATCGATTGGATAGGCTGTGTTTTACTTTTAATGGCTTGAAGATTGAAAAAATCTTTTTTATTTGCATTCTGAAAAAACCTGAGTCATGGCAAAACTAGACTCAGTAGTTTGCCATAAGCAAACAGTTATCCCTACTGTTGTGCTCACAAAATGTAATTAATCGCTAATATTTTACTCATAAAAAGCGATACTTGATTTTT
>NZ_CEZLMY010000116.1:0-5451 GCF_983033635.1 Psychromonas sp.
AAGGGCAAGGCGATAAACGATGATCTTCGTTGTTAGAAGGTTTTGATTTAGAGTGCTAGATCATCAACCATCTGCCTAGAATCTCATCATTTATCGTCTTGCTGATTCTTGCATCTTGAGGTAGCTTGGGTATAGAGGGAACTTAACTAATTAATTTGCTATTACTTACCTTTTGTTGGCGTACCTTGTTCTGTTTGTTCTTGTTCAAAATGAAACACAGGTAAAGACCAGCTAAATTTAAGCGCTATCATACGCAGGCTAAAACCGCCGGCTAATGTAATGATTATGGCGATAGAATCTTCGATACCATAGCAAAGTAATGTAAGATATAAACCCGCGGCAAACAGTGCCACCGAAGCGTACAGCTCTTTGTGCAATACCAATGGTGTTTGACGGCAGATAAGATCTCGCAATAATCCTCCGAATATACCAGTAACAATCGCTGCAATAACGCAGATTAACGGGGGCAGGCCCATATCTATAGCAACGCGGCAGCCAATAATACTAAATACAACCAAGCCAATTGAATCCAGAACGATAAAAAGTCGCTGATTTCGCACCACCCAAGGTGCGATCAAAGTAGTAAACACACCGGCAATGCAAGTGATCATGATATATTCAGGATGTTTTATCCAGCCAACAGGGTAGTGACCTAAAATAATATCACGAGCTGTGCCACCACCTATGGCAGCCACACTGGCAACAAACATCACCCCAAACCAATCCATTTTTCTTTTGCCTGCTGAAATCGCGCCGGTCATCGCTTCCGCTGTGATGCCGATAATGTAAAGAATGGTTAATAACATAGCGTTGTATCTGTACTGAAAAAGAAACGGATTGTAGAGGAAATATAAGATTGTGGCTATTGGTAAAAATCAAATGATTTTGCTTAGATGGCAAAGCAAAGCGGTGTTATTGGTAACTGTTTAAACAAAAAAGGACAGGCTAAGTTAGCTGTCCTTTTTATTGCTTCCAAAATAAGTTAGTTAATTTTATTTCAAAATATATTTTTCAAAAACATGCGCAACGCCTTCGTCATCGTTACTTGCGGTAATATAGTTGGCGTGTGCTTTTACTTCATCAATTGCATTTTCCATTGCCACACCAAGACCGGCGTATTTAATCATCTCTAAATCATTGGCTGCATCACCGACACAAATAATTTGCTCAGGGCTAAGTCCAAGATGTGCAGTTAATGCCGCCATGCCTTTGCCTTTATTGCTGTCTTTATTCATAAATTCGAAAAAGAATGGCGTGCTGCGTGCCATAGAGTATTTATCTTGCAGCGCTTGAGGTAATTCATCTATTGCTTTTGAGAGTAGCTCTGGTTCATCAATCATCATCACTTTTAGAATATCTTCATCTGCTTCAAGCTTATTGAAGTCAAACTCTGTAAATTCAATACCATTAAGTTTTGCTTCGAAGTCCGTATATTTATTCTGTTTTGGAGTGATTAAACCACGTGTCATAGAGTAGGCTAGAATATTAACCCCTAATTTATTGGCAATTTTATTGAGCTCTATGGCATCCTGACCGGTTAAGATCGCACTGCTAACAACTGTTTTACAAGCGACTTTAAGAATTAACGACGCATTGTAAGTAAGGGCATAATCGTCCTTACCATCTAAGCCAAGCTCTTTTAGTGTAGGTAACATGCCTTCAAATGGGCGGCCAGAGGCTAAGACAACTTTTATGCCTTGTTCTTTAGCCGATGTTATCGCCGAACGAACACGGCTGGTTAACGCTTTTTGGCTATTAAGTAATGTGCCATCCATATCCAAAGCAATAAGTTTATACATCAAATTTCCCCAAGTAATTTAGTCGGTAGTCAGTGTATTCGAAATTTGTAAGAGAATCGAATATTCTTATTATTGATTTGCGGTGAATTAATTTGCATAAGCGCTCATATAGGCATGTTTTCTGTTAGGAGCATTAGTAATCGATGTTAATATTCAACTTAAATAACCAATAACGAACAGTTATTCACCTACCAAGAATGAAACTATTTATGACAACTATTACCGATCAAAAAGCTTGCCCATTCTGCAAAGGGGTTAACCAATGTATGGCTTATAGTGACCAAGCCTGTTGGTGTGAAAATGTTGAAATACCTACTTCACTTACCGAGTTGCTGCCGTTGCACTTACAGCGTAAGTCATGTATCTGTTTATCCTGTATTAACGCTTATAACGAAAATAAAGAACAGTTTAAGGCTGATTTTTTAGATTTATCTAATTAGTACTTAAGCATAATGGTAACCCTCTGTTGCTAGTTAATAAGCAGGAGCCTGCGCGATCCTGTTTTTTTATCTAAAGCAACAGATATTAATTCTGAATCATTATCGCCTCTACAAGCGTATCCGTATTTTTATTGCTAGCTTTTGTTATTTTGAAATAACAGGGTGGCTGCTTTTCTAGCCACTTTTGCAGATTGCTGATCGGTGGCAAAAACAGTCTGGTTTAATATGTAAATATAATTATTGATACCAGCAGCCACTGCATGCAAGTCAGCTTTATCTTCACGATTTTTAAAAAGTCAACTCAGAGCTACAAAAATTAAATTGTTACCTTAGTCACAATATTATTCCTTGAGGCTTTTATTTGTTCAGTTATTTATACACTATAAAAGGACCGGTCCCACTCGTTATTTGTAATTGGAATTAATTAAGTAGGAGCGAGAAGTTTATTAGAAATATTTTTTTAACTACAAATGGGACCAGTCCCACCTATAGGCGAAAAACAGATGACATTGTGCTTGTAAATGTACTTACAAAAGATGCGCATTAAGTAAACCAAATTCATTGCTGAAATCAATTTTAAAAAAGGTGTTAGCAATAAATAGAAATGCCTAGTTTAGCTAGGCAAAACCAAACTGCTTATTTGATTTAAGCTTTAATATAACAAGGATACAACTATGAAACTATTACCTCTTGTGACCGCAATTTCTGCAGCACTATTATCATCGAATCTAATGGCTGCAGCTTCCCCAGTAGAGTTTAACGGTTACATGCGTGGCGGTGTCGGCCTAGGCAGTGAAAGTGGGGCTAACCCAAAATGGGAAGTCAATAAAGTTGGACGTTTAGGTAATGAAAATGACCTATACGGTGAATTTGGTCTTAAGAAAGAAGTTTACAACGATGGTGAATCTTCATTTGTTGTTGATTCAATGCTTTATTATTGGGAAGGCCAAGACGGTGCTGGCGGTGATGTAGGTGTTGTACAGTTTAATGTACAAGCAAAAGGTCTATTTGAAGATAAAGATATTGTGCTTTGGGGGGGGGACCGTTTCTACCAACGTCATGATGTGCATATTCTTGATTCTTACTACTGGGATGTAAGCGGTATCGGTGCGGGTATTGAACATATTAACATCGGTCCTGGTAAATTATCACTTGCATTAATTCAAGACGATACAGGTGATGCGACTGCTGATGGTCAAGAAATCACAGCAGTGATAGCCGATGTTCGTTATGCAGGCATTCCTCTATGGAACAAGGCAGACTTGGAAGTAGGCATTGACTACAACTATGGCCATGAAAGAAATGGACAGTCAATTGATGCTGATGACAGCATAATGCTGACCGCGAGCTTAACACAAAATTTGGATGCTGGATTTAATAAAACCATTGTTCAAGCAGCTTCTGCCGGATATGCAGAACAAATGACTAATTACGGTTCTGGTAACGGTGTAGTACGTGACGTTAATGATAACGATGCAGAAGGCTTCCGTATTATTAACTGGGGTGTTGTATCTTTAGGCGATAACATAGAATTTGGCCACTCAGTGCTTTATGCTCAGGCTTCTGATGTTGATGGTACTGCGACTGATGACACAATATTCAGTGTAGTAGCTCGTCCAATGTACAAATGGAATAAAAAGTTACGTACCATCGTAGAAGTAGGTGGTTTTACACAAACAATCAACGATGTTGATGCTGGTGGTAGTAAATTTACTCTTGCACAAGCATGGGTACCACACACCGGTTTTTGGTCACGTCCTGAAATTCGCGTTTACACTTCATACTTAACAGATTCTGAAGGTACAGCATTTAACGGTGCCGATAGCGAAATTAGTGTTGGTATGCAAGCTGAAGCATGGTGGTAAACACCAGCAGTTAGTTTATAAATAGGAGCCTTCGTGCTCCTATTTTTTTATCTAAAGAAACAGATATTAATTCTGAATCATTATCGGCTCTACAACCGTATCCGTATTTTTATTGCTGCCTTTTATTTTTTGAAAGAGCAAGATGGCTGCTTCTCTACCCACTTTTGCATATTGCAGATCGGCGGCAAAAATAGCCGGGTTTAACATTCGAATGTAATCGTTGATACCAACGGCTGTAATCGGTACGGTAATTTTATCTTCTCGAAGCAGATGCACCAATGCCCCGCCCGTTAATCGCTCGGTACCGCAAATAATAGCGTCTGCGCCGGCTTTAAGTAAAGTTTTACACCCCATTGCACCATTAAGGTATTCCATGTCGGTTAAATAGATAATGGGCTCTACGTTATGTGCCTGACACTGTTGTTTATAAGCATCTAAGCGCAATTTTCCGGTTTGAATATCACTTTCATGGACGCCCAGAAAAGCGATGTGCTGAGCGTTATTCGCTTTTAAATGCTCAAAGCAGTGTTTAACCGCAAGCTGGCTGTTGGTAGTAACAGAAGATATCCCTGCCTGCTCAACTGCGATCATAACAATATTGCCATTAAACAGATCTTTGTTTATCAGCCCTTGCTCGGAAAAACCAAAAAAGATGATGCCTTCAACCTGCTTTTGCACCATTAATTCAATATGTGTATTAAGTAACTCACAGTCGTAACGACTTTCTAACACCAGCACTTCATATTCATGCTGGTGAAAAAAATCGATGATTTCACTTAATGCCTGATTTTCTGATGACGAGCTTAAACGAGTGACAATAATACCAATGCTTTTAATCGGCTGATTATTCATTGCTCGTGCCACGGCGGAAGGTTTATAACCCACTTCCTTAATTATGTCGCGAATTTTTTTTTGCGTCTCTGCTTTAACTTTTGGATCATTATTTATTACTCTGGAAACCGTAGATTTACCTACGCCAGCTAATTCAGCAATATCACGAATTGTTAATTTTTTCATGGTCTTCCGAGTCATCATGAGGGGAACTTAAGGGATAATTTAACATATTCTATAGGATATTAATTACTGGTGCTAAAAATAAAATTGTTAGCTTATTAACAATATATTTCCTTACCGCTTTTATTTACCTTGTTAATCCGCCATTGCAAAAGGACCTATCCTGTACTAACCAATTTAGCCGAACAGTTTGTACCAGTGTTACCGCTATTCTTACTGGTGGTTTAATTTTAGGGTTCGTAACCTAATGGAAATTGATTTGACTGGTAATGGTGCATTGGTTAATCAGTCACAATTCTGGATGGCAGCACATCAATTTCTATGGTTAATCAG
>NZ_CEZLMY010000116.1:5551-11129 GCF_983033635.1 Psychromonas sp.
GTTAATCAGTCACAATTCTGGATGGCAGCACATCAATTTCTATGGTTAATCAGTCACAATTCTGGATGGCAGCACATCAATTTCTATGGTTAATCGACGAAGCCTTATTCCATTTTCTAGCTGTTGCAATTTGTTGGTCAACGGTTAAAAAGTTAGCAGGCTCACCCGTTCTAGCTATTTTTGGGGGATTACCTTAGCCTCCCTCAGTTGATGAACGCCAACGGTATTGGTTTACAAATTCCTGAACTATGGGATTGTGGATTCTTTACGATGGAAAAAGTGGGTTACCAAGCGCAAGTTATCCCGCAATAATGGCTGGCGCATTCTTAGCCATGCTGGAAGTACGTTTATCTAGAATAATTCCATCGTATTTACATCAAATGCTGGTTCCCCTGAGCTGTGTGACTACTGCTGTGTTTGTTGCTCACGTATTGATTGGACCTGTTGGTCGAGCTATTGGTGATGCATTCGGGCAGCTGGTTTCAACTGTGATGACTGCTGATTACGGTATTATCTTCTCATCAGCGATTACAAATTACCATTAAAAGCGAACGCTCACTAACTTGCAATGGTCGTGGTTAAGGCTTTAGGGAAGGTAAAGTATCGTTATTCCAGTTGGCTAACTGCCATTTTTATGGCATTGCAGATAAAAGATAGATCTTCAACTATCTCTCCTTTATTTATATGGATATATAAATGACCTTCTCTTGTAGAACAGTTCCCAGTAATTAAGTTGATTTTTTGTAAAAAATGTCATTATCACCTATACCTCTAACTAAGTAATTTCGATTTTTATTGTTTAAGCAAACGATAAAAGTTAATCATTGCAAATTTAAGGTGTTAGCTATGAATTGGTTAAAAAATTTAACGGTAGCCAAAAAATTATTTGGTGGTTTTGGTGTGTTAATTATTCTTCTGATGATAGCCAATGGTGCCGGCTATAATGGCATTTCAACCCTTGGAACTTCATTATATTTATTAAATAATGAGGAAATTCCGTTAATTCAGGCGACTAAAGAGATGAAGCTTGCATTGATGACTGCCCGTAACTCTATGGAAGAGTATAAAGGTTCAACAACAGTTATTATTAACGCTTCTGATACGAATATGACTAAAAATATACAAACAACCTTTGATAAAACGGTTGAAGATTTTGATCTGTTTACCGGGTTAGTGCTCAAAGGCGGCGCATATAAGGGCAAGCAAGTGATAGGCTCAGATAATAATCAGCTGGTTAGTCTGGTTGAGAAAGCTGACCGCGTTCATAACCAGGAATTTCAACCTGCCGCCCAGAAATTACTGACAACTGGTCAGCAATTAATAGTAGCTGATCGAGCAGCTCGCGCAGCTGATGATGTAATGGATACGATTGTGGAAGCGGTGCAAGAAGAAGCTGAAGTGATGGAAAAAATTGTTTTTACCAATATAAAAAACTTAAATGAAGAGCAATATTATCTTGTGATTGAGAATGCTTTGCCACTTCTTACTGCCGTAGAAGTTATTGAAATTGGAATATTAAAAAGCCAACTTGCTTTAGATTTCATTGCTAATGGCGCTAATAGCCAAGCGGATATTAAAAGCAGTCTCAAAGATTATAATGAATCAATTAAACAATTTGATGATGCATTGACAATAGTAAAAACGAATGCCGATACATTAGCAATCAAAGAATTAACTGAGCATATCCTTGCCATTGATGATAAACACGCACAAATGCAAAGTGCAGGAGATAATTTAATCAAAGCCAGACTTAAGTTGGTTAGTGTTTCCCAACAAGCTGAGCAAGCTATGCAACAGCTGGATCTCGCTGGTGAAAAAGCAGCTGATGTTTTACAAGAGATTGAAAAATTAGTGGAAATTGAGATTGGTAACTCATTCAAAACAAATCAGGATACCACGCAATCCATGACGACCATTATTATCTCAATTGCAGTTATATCACTTATTATTGGTGTGATTCTGGGGGTTACAACGACCCGTTCTATTGTTGACCCTCTTGGCGGAGAGCCAAGAGATATGATGCAAATTGCGCGTACTGTTGCAGACGGTGATTTAACGCAAACATTCAGCACAAAAATACCCAAAGATAGTTTATATGGCTCACTAAGAGACATGTCTGAAAATTTACGTAAGCTAATGGGGCAAATTAGTATAGCAAGCCAAACCTTGTCATCTACTGCAGAGGAAACATCAGTGGCTTCAGCCGAAACTCAAAGAGCGGTTACTGAGCAGCATAAAGATACCGATCAAGTGGCGACGGCGATAAATCAAATGTCAGCGACGGTTCATGAAGTTACACAAAATACTGTGACTGCAGCCAATGCCGCAAAAGATGCACATACGCAGAGCAATAAAGGTCGAGAGGTACTTGAAGATAGTATTATTGCAATTCAGAAATTAGTGGATGATTTTAGTTCTACCAGTGCTGAAATGGATGTTTTAAACCAGCAAAGTATGGAAATTGGGCAGGTGTTGACTGTAATTCAAGGGATAGCCGAACAAACCAATTTACTGGCGTTAAACGCTGCCATTGAAGCTGCACGCGCTGGCGAGCAAGGTAGAGGCTTTGCGGTAGTGGCTGATGAAGTTCGTACTTTGGCACAACGTTCACAAAGCTCAGCTTCAGATATTCAGAAAATGATCAGCGCCGTTCAGGGATCCGCGCAATCAGCGGTAAATCAGATGAAGAAAAGTGCAGAGCAAGCAAGTATTACTTCTGAACTATCCTCTGGTACACGAGAGGCGTTTGAAGGGGTGAGCCTCGCAATTGATCGTATTGATGAAATGATGGTGCAAATATCAACCGCTTCCGAGGAGCAAGTGCAGGTAACAGAAGATGTGAATCGAAATATTACGCATATTAGTGAAATGTCTATGCAGACAGCAACAAGTACTGAACAACTGTCGAGCGCAAGTACGGAAGTGGCTCGTTCAGCTGAAAAATTAACAGAGTATACTCTCCAATTTAAGGTGTAAGGCGTAGTTATCTGCCGTGATCTATTTAGTTCCAATGGAAACGCCAATCATCTGTAATGAGTGGTTGTTAAACTAAGGAAAAGCATGGGGTGATGTCTTAATGGCACTAGCCCCTGTAAATAGCCGGCTGGAGATAAGTTATATATCAACAGAAGATGCAACAGAGGCAGAGACTCTTATAAAAGTTTTCACCACAAAAGGGCTAATAAAATATCTCTGCTCCCATCACCATTACCTCGCAATTTACCATTCTCAACAGAAAAATAATAATGCAACAATCACCAATGCAAGCGACCTCCTTGAATTAATGCTCTACGGCGGAGGCATATCAAGGAAAAGGGGATTGCATTAAAGAGCGGATCACGATTGTTTTACAACTGAGCCCTCACTTTGCCCGACTGTATTCAAGAGTTTGCTGGTGATATTTTAGTTCAGGAAACACCTGCTTTTAAAAAAAATTCTGGCAAAGTTTATTACAAATAAACAGTTCAATGGATTGAGATCAAAGATTCGCCTCTTTAGGGGTAGTTTAATAGCTGTGAAATAGAGATCGACGAATGGACGCGAATCTACAAAACAATCTATTAAGGAATGTAAATGCAAGAGCATGGCTCATTTAGCATTGAGAGAGCAGGGAAAATACTTATTCTTCGCGCTTTTGGAGCATGGAACTATCAAACCGCTAAAAGGTTTTGCGATGAATTTAAAAGCTCAGCTGATCTTATAAAAGATAAACCATGGGCATGCTTAGTAGATTTGTTACAGTGGGAGTTGACAACTCCTGATGCTAAGGAGTTATTTGAGCAAAAGAACATATGGTCATGCCAAAATAATCAAAGGCATGAAGCGGTCGTTTGCCAAAGATCGTTGCAAAGACAGGTGGTAGCAAGATCACATGCATCACTTACTAATGTTGATATCAATTTCTTTGGAGCTACAACAGAAGCTTATACATGGTTAAAGGGCAGTGGTTTCTACAATTAAAATGGTAAATGAATTTAATGATACGCCTGCATATCTGGCAGGTTGGATTTGTTTGGCTATTGGACAAAAAGCAGCTTGCAAGAAGAAAAATTAATATTAACTTTTGATACTCCTTAATTTATTCTTTAGTTGGCAATTTTTTTCTGGCTAATGGATATTTCCCGCAATGTGGACATTTCCCGCCATAGGGACCTTTTTTTAAGAAGGTTATAGTCTCTTCTAAATCCTCTGGTCTAAGTTCTAATTTTTCAGTTATCTCCTTAAGCTCACGATACTCGTCTCCATCAATAAGGCCATCAGATAGGACGTCTTTTACCTCTGCATCAAGGTTACGTTTTCGCTCTCTTAACTCTTCGCCAAAACGAGCAGCGAGCATCGCTGTGGGTAAGGCCACCAGACCGACACCGATCAGCATGATAATGGTTGCCACTACTTTCCCTAAAATAGTTACAGGCGTAACATCACCATAACCAACAGTGGTCATGGTTACGACAGCCCACCAAAGTGAGTGCAGTATATTTCCAAAGACTTCAGGTTGCGCTTCGCTTTCTAAGGTGTACATCAAACTTGCTGCGATAACGATAAGAAACATCATCACCATTATTGCAGCTGCAATATTTTTTAATTCCTTTACTATCACAGTCAAAAATATGTTGAAGCCTTTAAAATAATGCATAAGTTTTAACAGTCGTAATACGCGTAACAAACGTAAATAACGTAAATCGATCATAATAAAAAATGAGATGAAAAAAGGTGCGATAGCGATTAAATCAATAACAGCGATAGGTGAAATCATATAACGAAGACGCGCTTCTAAGGAGGAGTGGTGCTTAAAGCGTTTACCCTCAATACAAGCCCAGACTCTGACTAAGTATTCAATTGAAAAAATGAACACTGAGATTATCTCGAACAGGGCGAATTGTGTTGAGTATTGTCGACTTATGTCACAGTCAGACTCGATGATAACAGCAGCAACGTTTGCAAGTATAAGTGCAATCAATAGCGAGTTAATATGTTTGGCAATTAAGGATTGGTAAATATCCCCTTCAAGCAATTGAAAAGATTTTTTTCGTAACTTAGACAAGTTTGACATAAAGCACCTTAGCTATTATTAATATTTAAGAAACAGAGCTAATAGTATTTATTATGAAATAGATTTGAAATTTAACCATAAGGATTTGCAATGAAAGCAAAATCCTGCGTGATTGCTGTCACAGGCGATAGAGATATTGGTACGACAATTTCAAAGTAAGTGTCGAGGGCACTTACTTTGTTGAGCATATCAAAAGACTACTTGCAAATGCGAAGCGTTAACTACTAACAGCTATGGCTGATGGCTGATGGGGCGGATCGTTTGCACGCGAAAATTGCCTTAGATAAAATCTCACCGTCTTAGTTGTATTGTAAACATAAGCTTGCTGTTTTATCGCATAGGTTCCGCTAGATGTTCGTAATAAATATACTGTTATAGAAAATTAATACAGTTTCGCTGTAATAGAACAGTCCTATTTGTTTAATAAAGCAACGAATTGTTCGTTAATTGTTCGTTCGGTTGCTAATTGCAAATAAACACTTGCCAATGTGATCGCTATCTCTATAATGCGACCCCACAGACACG
>NZ_CEZLMY010000117.1:0-9340 GCF_983033635.1 Psychromonas sp.
AACAACGAGAAATAATGAATATTCAATTTTCAAAAATGCACGGCTTAGGTAATGACTTTATGGTCATAGATAACGTCACGCAAAACATTTTCCTTTCCAAAGATGCGATTAGCCGTTTAGCGGATCGTAACTTTGGCATTGGTTTTGATCAGTTACTAATGGTTGAAGCCCCTTATGATCCTGAGTTGGATTTTCATTATCGTATTTTTAACGCTGATGGCAGTGAAGTTGAGCAGTGTGGTAATGGCGCACGTTGTTTTGCACGTTTTGTGAAAATGAAAGGCTTAACGCAAAAACGAGTGATTAATGTCAGTACCGCCAATGGTAAAATTCAGCTTAAAATAGAGCAGGACGGCAATATAACCGTCGATATGGGCAAGCCTATTTTAGATCCAGCTAAAATTCCTTTTACTGCTAAAAAAGAGGAAAAAACGTATATTTTACGGGTCGATGATCACACTGTGATGTGTGGTGCCGTTTCCATGGGTAATCCGCATTGTGTTGTTTTAGTTGATGATATAGATAAAGCGCCGGTGGAGACCTTAGGGCCGTTACTGGAAAACCATGAGCGTTTTCCTAATAAGGTAAATGTTGGTTTCTTAGAAGTTAAAAGCCGTGACTTTGCACGTTTACGTGTTTGGGAGCGGGGGGTTGGTGAAACGCTTGCTTGCGGTACGGGTGCTTGCGCAGCAGCGGTTATCGGTCAGTTACAGGATAAGTTAGATACTCATTGTACAATCGCATTACCGGGCGGAGAGTTACGCTTTTTCTGGCAGCCAGGACAAAGTGTCAGAATGACAGGGCCTGCAGAATTTGTTTTTGACGGGCAAATTCAAATTTAACGACTCTCTTCTCTGTTATTATTAAAAGTGTAATTTTCCCTGTTTCGCAGGTGAAATTACACTTTTTTTGTTATTGGCTGAAAAACAATTGAGTAAAACTATGATTTCTTTACAACCACTTATCGATAGTTACTTAAACCATATTGCCAGTCAACGCGGTTTAAGCCCTGTTACCATTAAAAATTACCAGCGGAATTTGGCAGAGTTTGTTGAACTGTTAAAACAAAAGCAGATAAATAACTGGGTAGATTTAGACAGTCATAATGTTCGTTTAATGGTTAAGCAACTTCATCAAAAAGGGATTAAAGCACGCTCTATTGCCACTAAATTATCGGCCTTACGTTCGTTTTTAGATTACTTAGTACAATTTGAACTGCTAACGCATAACCCTGCAAAAGGGATATCAGCCCCCAAATTAGATAAACCGCTTCCTAAAAACATCTCCGTCGACGAAATGTTTCAACTGCTTGATATTGATGAAAGCGATCCACTGAGTATTCGCGATCAATGCATGATGGAGCTAATGTATTCTTCAGGTCTGCGACTTAGCGAGTTAGTTGGTATTAACTTAGCTGATATCAAGTTATCAGAAAAAGAGATAATGGTGACAGGTAAAGGCAGTAAACAACGTTTATTACCGATCACAGATAGAGCAGTAAAAACCATCAAACAGTGGCTTAAAGTTCGTCCCGATTTTTGTATCGCAGGTGAAAAAGCATTGTTTGTATCTAAACAGAAAAATCGTATCTCGGTGCGTAATGTTCAATCACGAATGGAAAAATGGGGGTTAAAACAAGCGCTACCAAGCCATATTAATCCACACAAATTGCGTCACTCTTTCGCCACACACATGTTAGAGTCGAGCGGCAATTTACGCGCGGTGCAAACCTTGTTAGGCCATGCGGATTTAGCCACTACACAGATTTATACTCATCTGGATTTTCAACATTTAACAGAGGTTTATGATCAAGCCCATCCGCGCGCTAAACGGAAAAAATAACCCTATACCCAGTTTCGGAATTTTTATTATGAAATATTATCGCCCGCTCAAACCTTTTAAAGTCATCAGTTTTGATCTTGATGATACCTTGTACGATAACCGCCCGGTTATCAAAAAAGCAGAAAGTTCAATTATTGTTCATCTTAATCAGAGATACCCTGAACTTGCAGAGTTAACACAAAAACAGTGGCTACTGTACAAAGACCTTGTAGCAAAAGAATGTCCAGAATTAAATCACGATGTTTCTTTATGGCGGATTAAAACGCTTACCCGTGTTATGACTATCTATGGTATTCCGCAATTTAAAGCAATTGAATATGCTAAAGATGCTTTCAGTAAATTTCTAACACTTCGCAGTGACTTTGTCGTACCGCAAGAAAGTATTCAATTACTTGATAAATTAGGAGAATCCTACCCTGTAATTGCAATTACTAACGGTAATGTTGATGAGCATAAAATCCAACTGCACGATAAATTCCAATTTATTTTAAAAGCGGGAAATGGTTTTAAATCAAAACCACAAGGTGATCTGTTTATAGAAGCAGCCAGACGTTTAAATATTGAAGTCAGTGATATTTTGCATGTCGGAGATCATTTAGTCAGCGATGTTTACGGCGCGCAAAATAATGGCGCACAAGCGGTTTGGTTTAATCCCAACAGACAATCATTAACTGGCGCCAGGTTATTACCCGCAGTTGAAATCAGCCATTTAGATCAGCTATACAAACTGCTATAGTTACTTTTCACTGAATGAATAAACAGGTACTTTAGGATGGATGTTTCTTACTTAATCGATGGTTTAAATGACCACCAACGCGCAGCTGTTTCCGCTCCAGAGCAGAACATGCTTGTTTTGGCTGGCGCCGGCAGTGGTAAAACACGTGTTTTAACCCATCGTATTGCATGGTTAATGCAAGTTGAACATATCCCAACCTACGGTATTTTAGCGGTAACTTTTACCAATAAAGCAGCCAAAGAGATGCGTAGCCGTATTGCCGATATCTGTCCGCAGCATATTGGTTCAATGTGGATTGGCACATTCCACGGCATTGCCCATCGTTTATTACGCTTGCATTATCAAGAAGCTAACCTGCCAGAACAGTTTCAAATTATTGATAGTGATGACCAGCAAAAAATGATTAAGCGTATTATCAAAAGCCTGAATTTAGATGAAAAATACTACCCGGCAAAAGAACTGCAGTGGTATATCAACGATAAAAAAGATGAAGGTTTACGCGCGAAGCATATTGAAGCCGGATACAGCCTGCAGGAAAAACAACGCCTGCAAGTTTATCAAGCCTATGAAGAAGCCTGTCAGCTGGCTGGTTTAGTCGATTTTGCGGAACTGTTATTACGAGCTCACGAACTGTTATTACAATATCCATCACTGTTACTGCATTATCAGCAGCGTTTCCGTCATGTCTTAGTCGACGAATTCCAGGATACCAATAAACTGCAATATGCCTGGTTAAACCTGCTTACCGATAACAACAATTATCTAACGATAGTTGGCGATGATGATCAGTCTATTTATGGCTGGCGTGGTGCGGATATTGAAAATATCCAACGTTTTTTAAGAGAAAAAAACAATCCAGTCACAGTGCGTTTAGAGCAAAACTACCGCTCAACTGGACATATTCTAAATGCCTCAAACCAACTGATTAAAAATAACAGTGACCGTTTAGGTAAAGAGCTGTGGACGAGCGGTGAAGATGGCGCACCAATTGCAATTTACAGTGCGTTTAATGATTATGACGAAACGCGTTATATTACCTCGCAACTGCAGTTATGGAAAAGTAGTGGCAAGAAATTAGCTGAATGTGCCATTTTATATCGCAGTAATGCGCAGTCTCGCCTATTTGAAGAGCAGTTAATGGCGCAGCAGATCCCCTATCATATCTATGGTGGTCAACGCTTCTTCGACCGTTTAGAAATAAAAGATAGCGTCGCCTATTTACGTTTAATAAACAATCATCAAGATGACGCCGCATTTGAACGTGTGGTCAATAAACCAAAACGTAAAATCGGCAATACCACGCTGGATAAAATACGACTTTGTGCCCGCGAACAGGGTTATACCATGTGGCAGGCGAGCCTTTATTTAATTGAACAAAAACAGCTCAGTGCGGGGGCGAAGAGTTCATTAGCAGGGTTTATTGAATTAATAAACCGCTTTAAAAGTGAAACCTCTGAACTTCCTCTCTTTCAAATTGTAGATCATGTTATTGCCCACTCGGGCCTGCATGCGATGTTTGAAAATGAAAAAGGTGAGAAGTCTCGCAGTCGTATAGAAAACTTACAAGAGCTTGTTTCTGCAACAAAATCCTTTGTTATTCCTGAAGAAGAGCAGGATATGAACGAACTCACTGCATTTCTCGCTTATGCGGCATTAGAGTCGGGTGACAACCAGGCAGATGAATTTGAAGATGCTGTGCAGCTGATGACTATGCACGCAGCAAAAGGCCTTGAGTTTCCGCAAGTATTTATGGTTGGCGTGGAGGAAGGTATGTTCCCGGGACAGCAATCAGCCGATGATGAAACCCGCTTAGCAGAAGAACGTCGTCTTTGCTATGTAGGCATGACACGCGCAATGCAGAAACTCACAATTTGCCATGCAGAAAGCCGCCGTTTATACGGACAAGAAAAATTCCACTCGCCTTCACGTTTTATTAACGAACTTCCGGAACAGGATATTGAATATATCCGTCTTAAAACGCAAGTTCGCAGGGTACAACAACCAACAATCAAACAGCCAAGTTTTAAAGGCGAAAGCCAGGATGTTTTAGGTTTTACGCTTGGTCAACAAGTAAAACATCCAAAATTTGGAGAGGGTACAATCACAGCTCAAGAAGGTAGCGGCGAGAACAGTCGCTTACAAGTACACTTTATGGGTGCAGGCAGTAAGTGGTTAATGACCGCCTATGCACGACTTGAAACGATATAGGTAAAAACCTCTTGAAAATGCCGATTCAGAGCCTCGCTCGGATGACAGAACAAGCGCAATATATAGAGAAATATTATTCCCTTTATTGCAACTCAGTACTGGCCTTCGAGTAAGCTAAATAGCACCTATCTTAGTCGTTATAAGGTTACAATTTATAACGACTCATATCAATTTGCTTAATATTGAGATCTATTTTGGAAGTGCGACTTCAGTCGCGCCAGTAGTATTGCGGTTTAAACCGCCCCTCCAAATATTAAAACAGATCAATTAGTTTTGCGGATTGATATCACTTATCGACTTGCTGATTGCTGCATTTCTGAAGAGCTTTGGTCTAAGTTGTTGATATTAACTATCATAGTAAAAAACTGAATATCAGTGAGAATACTGCTTAATATTTAACCTTATTTATTATGAAATTAAAAAAGATTAACTAGACTTAAAGTGTATCGAATATTTCTTTTGTTGCCAAAATTCAATGGCAGTTATTAAAGTTAGCTTAGATCGAAAATGATCATGCTAAGGAGTTTGTTATGCGCTTTAAACCAATTAAAGATTTTTTGGCTTATGTAGAAGAGTGCCATATAGCACTTGCTGATCTTTATCTGCGACTTAGCCGGGAAGCCAGTGATGAAAAAGTTAAATTATTACTCGATTTTATGAGAAATAAAGAACAGTTATCTTACCTTCACCTCCATGAATATGCACAACAAGCACCGACAAGTATACTGGAAACATGGTTAGATAATGTATTTGATCAAAGCTTTCCCATGAAGTGTCAACAGATGAATTTACAACCAGAGCTAGCTATTGATGACGTGGTTGCTTTAGCGATGAATTTAGATACCCAGCTGATTGAATTGATGCAGACAGCGGCTTATAACTCACCGACTATAGAGGCAGAACTCGCGCTTGAAAGTCTAAGTAATCAAGAAGAAGAAACACTGCATCAGGTAATAATGGCAAGTAATGAATTTGAATATATGTAAGTAATACGCTTTATATACCCCATAACAAAACGGAAAATTACTTTCCGTTTTTTTATGCTCCTATTTTCCACTGCTATCACTAGTGTTCATCTTCGATAAACGGTAGAATCGGCGCTTATTTATTAGTCCGTATCAATTGGTGATTTATCTATGAAAGCGCATATCCAGCAACTACTTGAGCAAGCGATTGTTTCTCTACAAACACAAAATATTCTTCCTGAAGATATTAAACCACGCATTGCTATTGATCGCACTAAAGATAAATCTCATGGGGACTTTGCAAATAACTTGGCGCTGATGTTAGCAAAACCTGCAAAACAAAATCCTCGCGCTTTAGCTGAGTTAATTGTGGCAAATATCCCACAATCAGATTTAGTAACAAAAATGGAAATTGCAGGTCCAGGCTTTATTAACTTTTTCATTAATCCAAATCATCTTGAAAAACAGATTGATGGTGCTTTTGCAGATCCTAAATTAAATGTTGAAACTATTGAAAATCCACAAACAATTGTTGTCGATTATTCATCACCTAATCTTGCAAAAGAGATGCATGTCGGTCATTTACGTTCATCGATTATCGGTGATGCAGTCGCACGTACATTAGAATTCCAAGGTCATAATATTATTCGCCAAAATCACGTAGGTGATTGGGGTACACAATTTGGTATGTTGCTCGCTTATATGGAAGAGTTACGCGCTAAAAATGAACCTATTGATAACAACCTTGCCAACCTTGAACTCTTTTACCGCGCAGCCAAAGGTCGTTTTGATGAATCAGAAGAGTTTGCAACACGCGCCCGTAATTTAGTTGTTGAGTTACAAGGTGGTAATGAAGAGTGCTTAAAACTCTGGGCTGAATTTAATGAAATCAGCCTTTCACACTGCCAGGAAACTTATGATCGTTTAGGCGTAAGTCTAACTCGTGAAGATGTACGTGGTGAAAGTACCTATAACGATGATTTATCTGCTGTTGTTGCTGACTTAGATAAAAAAGGTTTATTACAAGAAAGCCAGGGTGCCAAATGTGTATTTTTAGAAAGTTTCAAAAATAAAGAAGGCGAACCGCTTCCAGTTATCATCCAGAAAAAAGATGGTGGCTTCCTATATGCAACATCTGACTTAGCTGCGATGCGTTACCGCCAAAATGAGTTGAATGCCGATCGTGTCCTTTATTTTGTAGATGCACGCCAAGGTTTACACTTCCAACAAGTATTTGAAGTTGCACGTTTATCTGGGTTCGTGAAAGAAGATACGTCTCTTGAACATATGCCATTTGGTACTGTTATGGGAGAAGATGGTCGCCCATTCAAAACGCGTTCTGGTACAGTTGCAAAATTAGCAGATCTCCTAACTGAAGCAGAAGTGCGTGCATACGAGTTAGTAAAAGAAAAAAATAAAGATATGGATGAACAGGAGCTTCGTCATATCGCATCTGTTGTTGGTATTTCATCAGTTAAATATGCGGATCTTTCTAAAAACCGCACCAGTGATTACACTTTCAGTTTCGACAGCATGTTAAGCTTTGAAGGTAATACAGCACCTTACCTGTTATATGCTTACACACGTGTAGCAAGTATCTTTAATAAAGCCGATATTGCAATGGACAGCGTGACAGCTGATATCTCACTAACTGAAGAAAAAGAGATAGATCTGGCAAACAAACTAATACAGTTTAACGAGATTATTAATAATGTCGCTAAACAAGGCATGCCTCATTTCTTATGTTCTTATCTGTTTGAATTGGCGGGTCTGTTCTCAAGCTTCTACGAAGCTTGCCCTATTTTAGTTGCAGAAACTGAAATACAAAAACAAAGCCGTCTGAAATTAGCAGCATTAACCGCTAAAACACTTAAACAAGGCTTATCACTTCTCGGTATCAACACATTGGAACGCATGTAAAGATGGCGACCGTTAATAGACGTAAACCAGCGAAGCCGGGCAAAAAAAATAATCGAACATCTCGTAATCGCCCGGTTAGCAAACGCAATCAGCCTAAAAAAGGATTTCCTTTATTAGCGACTTTTGCTGCACTTTTATTAACGGGTTTTATCGGTTATTTTATTTTTGCCGTGGAAAAACCAGAAACACCTGTTGTTATAAAAAAAGAGACGGTAAAAAAAGAGGAACAGCTTCCAGAAAAACCGCAACCTCAGTGGGAATATGAAGATACTCTCAAAACAAAAGAGATTGAAGTTGATATCCCTGTTGAAAATAAAACAACACGCCCTTATCAAATGCAGTGTGGTTCATTCCGCAGGCAAGGTGATGCGGAATCATTAAAAGCACAGATTGCATTCCAGGGATTAAATAGCCAGGTCAAAAAAACAGGTAATTGGTACAGGGTCATTTTAGGTCCTTATGAGCGAAAACGCCCAGCAGAAAAAGATCGCCATAAATTACAACGCGCTAAAATCGACGGCTGTCAAATATGGTTCTGGCGTTAATTTATTTTAAATAATATAAAAGGGTAAAACATTAATTTACCCTTTTAGCTTTTTATCCCCCTTGAAAACTCAATAATCCCCCATATATATATATCTATAACAGCCTAATTACACGGCTCATTCTATTTATAAGTTCAAAGGTAATAATATGACTACTATTGTTTCAGTACGTCGCGGTAACCAAGTGGTTGTTGGTGGTGATGGTCAAGTTTCTCTCGGTAATACAGTCATGAAAGGCAATGCACGCAAAGTGCACCGTTTATATAACGATAAAGTAATAGCTGGTTTTGCAGGCGGTACTGCTGATGCATTTACTTTATTAGAACGTTTTGAAGCTAAATTACAAGCCCATCAAGGTAATCTAGAACGTGCAGCGGTTGAATTAGCTAAAGATTGGCGTACAGACAAAATGCTGCGCAAGCTAGAAGCATTATTGGCCGTCGCAGACGCAAAACATTCTTACATCATTACAGGTAACGGTGATGTGGTTAGACCGGAAAATGATCTGATTGCAATCGGCTCAGGTGGAAACTTTGCACAGTCAGCCGCTACTGCATTATTAGAAAATACAGATTTAGACGCTAAAACTATTGTTGAAAAAGCGTTAACAATTGCTGGAAATATTTGTGTCTTCACCAATACCAATCAAACTATTGAATGTATTGATTACGAAGATACTAGCAAAACAGAAAGCGATAAATAGGAATAAATAATTATGTCAAACATGACACCAAAACAGATAGCACATGAGTTAGATCGCCATATCATAGGGCAAAATAATGCCAAACGCGCTGTTGCAATAGCACTTCGAAACCGCTGGCGCCGTATGCAGCTTGATGAAGAGATCCGTCAAGAAGTAACACCAAAAAACATTTTAATGATCGGTCCAACCGGTGTCGGCAAAACAGAAATAGCACGCCGTTTAGCAAGACTTGCCAACGCGCCATTTATTAAAGTTGAAGCAACAAAATTTACTGAAGTTGGTTATGTTGGTAAAGAAGTCGAAACTATCGTACGAGATTTGGTTGATGTAGCCATTAAAATCACCCGCGAAGAAGAGATGGAAAAAGTAACCCATCGTGCGGAAGATTTAGCTGAAGATAAGATTTTAGATATCCTTATCC
>NZ_CEZLMY010000117.1:9350-10873 GCF_983033635.1 Psychromonas sp.
TCCTTATCCCGCCAGCTAAAACAGGTAACGACTGGGACAGTGAAAAAAGCGAAGATGGCGCAGCACGACAATCTTTTCGTAAGAAATTACGTGAAGGTAAGTTAGATGATAAAGAGATTGAAGTTGATGTACCTGTTCCACAAATCGGCGTTGAAATTATGGCGCCTCCAGGAATGGAAGATATGACCAATCAACTTCAGGGCATGTTCCAGAATTTATCAGGTAAAGATGAAACGAAAAAACGCAAAATGAAAATCAAAGAAGCATTAAAAGCGTTGATTGAAACTGAAGCTGCTAAATTAGTGAACCAAGAAGAGTTAAAAGATAAAGCCATTTTTGCCGCTGAAAATAACGGTATTATCTTTATCGATGAAATAGATAAAATATGTAAACGCGGTGAAGCTTCAGGGCCTGATGTTTCTCGTGAAGGTGTCCAGCGTGATCTTCTACCATTAATTGAAGGTTCAACAGTGAGTACGAAACACGGTATGGTAAAAACCGATCATATGTTGTTTATTGCATCTGGTGCTTTCCAAATCGCTAAACCATCTGATCTTATTCCGGAATTACAGGGACGTTTACCTATCAGAGTAGAGTTAGAAGCGCTTAAAGAAGAAGATCTGGCAAGAATACTAACAGAGCCTAAAGCATCACTAAGCGAACAATATCAAGCACTATTGGCAACTGAAGGTGTCAATATTGAGTTCACTAAAGACGGTATTGATAAAATTGCTAAATCAGCCTGGCATGTAAATGAAACAACAGAAAACATTGGTGCACGCCGTTTACACACACTAATGGAGCGTATTATGGATGAACTTTCATATGAAGCATCTGATCGCCAGGGAGATAGCGTTGTTATCAATGAAGCTTATGTAGCAAATGCACTGGATGAACTTGTTGAAAACGAAGATTTGAGTCGTTATATTTTATAATCCATTACAAAAAATTAACACACAATCCGCTAGCAATTATATTGATAGCGGATTTTTTTTGCTTTCAAGAAAGATAGATATGCTTTTGACGACACAGAGTCTTATAAAGCGGTATTGGCCGCTTATGACACTGCGCAGTCGTACAACTACAGGGCAAGCACGTTCGTAACACTCAACTGTAGCTGAACTTCCCCCTACTATCACATGCTCAGCAAGCAACTTCATTGCTGCTGTTAATCTTTCCCCATGCGAGAGTGGCTCAAACATAAATGCAGACGTAAAAAGACCCTGTCGAGATAAACTCAACAAGGTTTAGTCTTATGTTGCTTATAGATAGCAAGCTTGCCGATGGGACAGTGTTCGCAGAGATCACCCGCTCGTGACACTGCACTGTCGCGAAACTACATGGCACGCGGAGCTTACCCGCTCATTACACTTTGCTGGCGCCAAATTCGCCCCGACTATCACATGAAAGGAAATGCCTTCGGCATACTTTTTATAAGCCCATATTCGAGTAGGTCAAACACAAATCGTTATTGGGCGCTTGGCGATGGTCAGGATTCGCAGAGCTCATCCGCTCGTTGCTCT
>NZ_CEZLMY010000118.1:0-614 GCF_983033635.1 Psychromonas sp.
GTTGCAGAAGAAAGCGGCTTAATTTTACCCTTAGGTGACTGGGTACTGCGTAATGCTTTTGAGCATCTTGTACAGTGGCAATCTCAAGGTTTGCCCAGTTCATTTACGACATTATCAATCAATATCAGCCCTAAACAATTATTACAAACTGGTTTTGTTCGCTCTATCGAACAGTATCTTGAACAAACCAAGGTTGATGCAAGTTTAATTGAAATCGAAATAACTGAAAATATACTCGTCACACATATGGACTTAGTGATTGATAAACTAAATGCACTTCGACTATTAGGTATTCGTTTTGCTATCGACGATTTTGGTACAGGTTATTCTTCATTTTCATACTTAAGTGTATTGCCGGTATCAACTTTAAAAATTGATCAGTCATTTGTTGTTAATTTAATGCAAGATGACAGGCAAAAACTGATCGTCGGTGCCATTATTAATATGGCTCAAACATTAAAACTTGAGGTTGTAGCAGAGGGTGTGGAATCACAACAACAATTAAACTTTTTAACCCAAATAGGCTGTACACAATTTCAAGGTTATTTCGTTGCCGCACCATTGGCTAAAAAAGATTTTCAAATCTTGTTATTTAAAAATGACAGTGTAAAAAA
>NZ_CEZLMY010000118.1:624-10840 GCF_983033635.1 Psychromonas sp.
TTTGTAAACTTTCTTTTTTACTGTTAATTATTTTTTTTCATGCAACAGTTTTTGCAGGAATTGATTTTACAATTAATGGAGTTGATGATTCCGCGAATAGTAACATTTCGGTGTTTTTAGCTGCCTTAAGTGAACCTCACGATGCTGATGATGAAACTTATTTAAAACAAGTTGAAGAATCAACACGTGAGGCTTTGACTGCATTAGGTTATTACCAGGTAAAGATGAAAATGGCGGTATCAGGTGAGCGAGGGAAGCAACTTGTTATCTTAAATATCAGCCCGGGTGAGCAAACTCATATAACAGAACTGAGCGTTAAATTAACCGGAGAGGGGCAAAGTGATCCGCAATTTAAAATATTGCTTGCTGACTTTTCTCTTAAATTAAATGATGTTTTGCACCATGGGCATTACGAGGCAGCGAAAAGCAGTTTAAAAAGCCTTGCACGAAGGCGCGGTTATTTTGATGCACAATATGACAAAGCATTGGTTGAAGTCACCTCGCAAAATAATAGTGCGATAGTTTACCTTTGGTTTAATACCGGAGTTCGTTACCAATTTGGTGAATTGGTTTTTGACACTGATATTCCTGCTGAAAAATATATCCGTTCATTAAAAAACTTTAAAACGGGTGATCCTTTTGAATCTAAAATATTAAGTAAATTTAATGCCGATATAAATGAAACTGGTTATTTCAAAAGCATCACAATATTACCCGATATTAAAGGCAAACAAGGATTACAGATCCCATTGAATGTTATTGCCAATATGCGCCCGCAAGACTCCTTTAATGTAGGACTGGGTTACAGCACTGACGAAGGTGTGCGCGGAAAATTTCGTTGGGTACGTCCTTGGGTAAATGATCACGGGCACTCTGTTGAAGGTAATTTAGTTGCTTCAATACCTACACAAGAGGCTTCGTTAACCTATAAAATCCCCCTTGATGATCCACTTTATGACTATCTTTCAATTCAAACGGGTTACAAAATGGTTAATCAAAATGATACAGATACCACTCAGTACCTTGTCGGTTTAAACCGCCATTGGCGTTTATCAAATAAATGGTTACGCACCTTGTTTATCAAATATGACTACGAGTTCGGTCGGCAGGGACAACAAGATTTTACAACGCAGTTAATTATCCCTGGTATTAGCTTTAGTCGTACCCGCAATCGAGGTGGTATCAATGCATCCTGGGGGGATAAACAGTTGCTCTCTCTGGAAGCGTCCAATGAAGCGTGGTATTCAAGTGATGATCTGGTTAAAGTTTATGGGCACGCAAAATTTTTACGAAGTTTTAATGGACATCAATTTGTTGCGGGTAGTGAACTAGGCGCTATCTATACTGACTCAATTTATAATGTACCTTCATCAATGCGTTTTTTTACCGGGGGAGATCAAAGTGTCAGAGGATACGATTATGAAAGTATTGCCCCAACCGATAATCAAGGTTATTTAGTAGGGGGGCTATACTTAGCGGTAGCCAGTTTAGAATACCGTTTTCCTGTTGCAGAAAATTGGAAAATTGCTTTATTTGCTGATGCCGGTACCGCAACCGATGATTTTTCTGAGGATATTTCAACCAGTGCGGGTTTAGGGGCGGTATGGTCATCCCCTGTCGGCCCAATTAGATTTTATCTGGCTAAACCTTTTACCGATCCCGCTAATTCGATCGCATTTCATTTTATGATTGGTCCTGAATTATGAGTTTGAAGTCGAAAATATTAAGTTTGACAAAACTAACAACTATCTTAGTTTTCAGCTTTACCTTTTTTATTTTATTGCTTGCTAGCCTGCTGCTGTTTAGTCATTCAGGAAATCAAGTGGTGATTAGTCTCGCCAAACAAATTGAACCGCGTTTTTCTATTGTGCTTGAGCAAGGTAGCCTTTTTAATTCACCCACTTATTCCCAGATCAGCTGGCATGATCAACAAGCTAAGATAGAGATAGATTCTGCAAGTTATGTTTTTGACTGGTCCTGTTTATTTAATAAAGTATGTTTAAAAAATCTTAATATTAGCAATGCACAAATTGTTATTACTGAAAGTGCTGAATCAGACGCAGAAAAAACGACTGAAAGTACAGCCGTCAGCAGCTTCGAATTCCCTGTAGACGTTGAGATAGAGGGGATTAATTTAAAACAGATTCATTTTGCGTTAGGTGATTTATCGGTCGATTTAAATGAATTACATTTACAAGCGTATGCAAACAAAAGTGATCTCACCTTAAAAACTGTTATTGATGGTTTACTGGTGAGCTTACCTGAAAGTGAAGCAACTGAAACGCCAGTAAAAAAATCGACTGACGATAGTAAACTGCCAACTTCAAAACCCGCATTGCTTTCACTACATGTTTTACCTGAAATTATTTTACCCCTGAATCTATATATTGACCCCTTTGATATCCGTAATTTCACCCTTAAACAGGGTGATAAAAACTTGTTTGAACTTAATTCGTTATCCAGCCAGTTTAGCTTTATACATTCAAAATTAACGATTCAATCTTTTGCTTTAGATTCAGTTGAAACAGAGTTGCAGTTAGATGGCGCTGTTAATTTTACCGGTCGATACCCTTTAAATATGCAATTAAAAGGGCAGCTAAAAGCAATTAAACAACTGCAACCAGCGGAACTATTGTCAGGGCAAGTTTACCAACTTAAAAGTTCTGGTGATTTATCACAATTAAAAACTGAACTACTTTTGTCTAATAAACTGTCAATGCAGTTAAACTCAGAAATTAATTTATTTAAAGAAAACCTGCCATATATATTAACGTTAAATTGGCAGCAATTACGCTGGCCATTAACAGGAAAAGCGCAATACTCATCCGCAAATGGTGCACTGCAAAGCAGCGGAGATATCTCTGATTACCGTATTAAAATAGATACTGTCTACAACATCGAAAATATACCTGCAGGAGAACTCTCTTTAGCAGCAAAAGGGGATCTACAGCATCTGAATCTTGAACAGCTGATCGTTAACACTTTAGATGGTTCAGTGAACTTAAGCGGCTTATTAAATTGGCAAGATGCAATAAAATGGCAAGGTGAGTTAGCTATTGATAAAATCGATTTAGCGCAATTAAATACACAATATACAGGTAACTTTTCAGGGCTAATTAAACAAAACGTAGCCGTTACATTGGAGCAACAAAATCCACCTTCTTGGATGTTTGCCATTCCAGAGATGGATATTTACGGTGAGTTTTTAACGCGCCCATTTACTGTTAGCGGTGTTATCTCCGGCGATGATAAACAGGGTATCTCTTTTCAAGAAGTTGTTGTTAATAACGCAGAAAATGAATTCATTATAAATGGCCGACTTGCAGAGCAAAATGATTTAGCTATTAAACTGAATATTGTTGATTTAAGCCATGCACTACTCGATAGTACTGGAAAAATTAACGGCGAAGTTGAACTGCAAGGGCCAAACAGTGCGCTAAAAATAAAATCTAATCTGCAAGGAGAGTTGCTAAGTTATCAGACAAGCGCATTAAACTCTTTTCAACTTAATGGTTTTGCGATTGCATCGGATAGACCGCAACTTTCTTTACAACTTGCGGCTAAGGAACTAACTGTTGCGCAGCAGATAATTGATAATATTGATATCACTATAGAAAATATTAGCAGTTCAGATACAGCCGAGCACCACCAAATTGATTTATCAGTAATCAGCGAACTTATCTCAACAGATCTGCAATTTCAAATTGTTCAAGATAATAAAAGATGGTTAAGTACATTAAGTGCCGCCAGCATCGACTTCCCATATCAGCAGTTAACCTTGAATAAACCGATTGATATAATTGCTGAAAATGAGAATGTGCAGTTAACCCCACATTGTTGGCTGTCATCAAACAAGCAAAATGACAATAGCGGACAATTATGCTTTAAAAAATCAGATATCGGCAAAGCAGGTGAAGTTATCCTTGCGATTGATTCCTATTTACTGTCGAGCCTTGATCCTGTATTACCTGATGAGTTTAAAATTGCGGGAGCGCTTTCTGCTAATGCACAAATAAAGTGGGATCAGATTGAAAAACCGCACTTTGATATTAATGTATTCTCAAATGATATGGCCATAAAAGTTAACCTTGAGCAAACTGAGCAAGGGCTTTTTATTTATCCGATGGAGAAATTTAATCTAAAGCTCAGTAGTAATAAGGAAAGTAGTCATTTGTCAGCAACTATTTATTCGCAAAATTTAATTGATGCAAAAATTGAAGGGCAATTGTTTCCCTATAAAAGCACACCAGATCTGAATCTCTCAGTTAATATAGAGCTTCCTGACTTTTCCCCTTTCACTGTACTGGTTCCTGAGCTTGAAAAACTTGCAGGGCAGTTACAAAGTGAATTATCTATTAATGGGCCATTAAAAAATCCGATTGTAAATGGACAGATAAATATTAATGATACGACAATTACAGCCGTTAGTGCGCCCGTTCAGATCAAGAGATTAAATACTTCTATCACAGTGAATAACAGCACTGCAACGGTCGATGGGGAATTTTATACCGGCCAAACAAATGATAGCGATATTGAAGAAAATGTCATGCGGAAAACCATTATTCATGACGCTATTAGTATCTTGGATAGCTCTATTAAAACAGTGGGCAGAACGATCATTAATGAAAATGAAAGCGAAAATATAACCGAGCCGCTTGCGGATCAGAATGTAACTGGTCGAGCCAATATTAAAGGTTCAATTAGTTGGAATAATAAATTAGAAGGAGATGTTCATTTTTTTGCAGACAAGATGACTATCTATGATTATGACAAAATTGATTTTTTGGTTAGCCCCGATCTGCATTTGCTGATTGCAGAACATGTGAAATTAAACGGTACTATCGTGGTTAACAAGGGAAAAATAACAGTAAAAGAGCTACCTGAAGGTGCTGTTTCTCCCTCGAAAGATATTATTGTCGTTGATATTGAAGCTCCAAAAGATGCAACGACATTGCCTATTGAAATTGATTTACAAGTCGAACTCGGTGAACGACTGGAGGTTGAAGCTTTAGGATTAAATACCAAAATAAATGGCAATATGCTGATACGTAAAGCGTTTGATCAAAATCTAACCATACATGGTGAATTAAACCTTGTGGACGGCAGTTATAGGGCATTGGCTCAACAACTTGTTTTACAAAAAAGTCGAATTGTTTTTCAAGGGGCACCTGAATCTCCCTATATTTCTATCGAAGCGATACGTGATCCCGATAAAATAGAAGACAATGTAACAGCTGGTGTGCGTGTAACAGGCACGCCTGATCAGTTATCACTGGTTATATTCTCTGATCCGGCCATGGCGCAACAAGATGCTTTATCTTACATTACCCGTGGTAAATCGTTACAAGCCAGCTCAGATAACCAGGGAAACAGCCAAATTGCCGGTATGTTAATTGATATGGGAGCAGATAAAACATCTGGTGTAATGAACGATATTGGTAATCAGGTTGGTATTAAAGATTTGTCTCTTTCTTCAAGTGGCAGTGGCGATGAGCAGTCTGTTGGTGTAAGTGGATCTATTGCACCAGGTATCGAGTTAAGTTATGGCGTTGGTGTGTTTGATAGTTTTTCAATATTAGCCATTCGTTACGAGATGTTTGAGCGTTTTTATATTGAAGCATCAAGCGGTTTATACCAGGCAATTGACGCTTATTATGAGTTTGATTGGGAATAGCTATTCGCTCCCAGAGGATCTCAATGGTGGTTATTTAACACTTAGTTATCATCCTCGCTTTCAAATATTTTCTCTAAGAGACAGCATCCATCAAGCACTTCTTGCCATGTTCGAGGCAATGTGAAATAGAAACCCTGCACAATATCGCAACCGAGTGTTTTGATATGCTCAAAATCCGCTTTAGTTTCAACTCCCTCGACAATAACTTCAAGCTGATATACTTTTGCCAGCTCAAAAATAATATCTATTGTCGGTTTTTTTCCGATAGGTGTATCACGCAAATTTTTAACAAATGAACGATCTATTTTTAATGTATCTAAGGGATAATTAACTAATTGACTGAATGATGTATATCCAGTACCGAAGTCATCAATCGCGACCCGAACTCCTAATGACTTAAGTTGATTAAGACTGATTACTGCTTGATGATCATCAGGCATCAAACATGTTTCAGTTATCTCAAGCTCTATCTGTTTAACATTTACACTGTATTTTTTGATAAGTTCTTTTAAACGAGTATAAAAGTTATCATTTCTTAGTGACTTAGATGAGACGTTGATCGAGAAAAAACCATCAAATCCAGTTGTTTCGACAATCTCTTTAAGCTTAATTAACGCATTTTCAGCAACCCACAAATCAACACTTAAAATAAGATCGGTTTTTTCAGCTATCGGAATAAAAACATCAGGCCCAATATCAATATCCATAAGGGCAGGGCATCTTAACAGAACCTCATATCCTTTTAGCTCGAGTGTCGAAGTTGTATAGGCGGGCATGAAGACTAAGAATAATTTATTATTGCTTAATGCTTCAATTAATTCACTCTCGATGATTTTTTCATTACGCATTTTCTCTTCAATCTCGGATGAAAAAAGCTTAAAGTTATTTTTCCCATCTCTTTTAGCTAAATACATTGCGTCATCAGCTTGATTTAATAATGTCTCACCGTTGTTTACATTGTCATTGGAATAGGCGATGCCAATGCTTGCATGAACATCAAATTTATCGTTATCAATGGTAAAACCATTTTTAAATAAATCGCAAATGCGTTGGCCAATGCTCTTTATAGCGTCCACTGATGGCAATCCATTCATTAAAATAACAAATTCGTCCCCACCAAGACGGGCAATGCTATTAATCATATCGCTACTGATAAAACGGTCATCTGCTCTTAGCGTTTGTCTTAACCTCTGGCTAAAAACGACTAGTAAGCGATCTCCTGTATCATGTCCGAAATTATCATTTACATATTTAAAATTATCCAAATCGATAAAAAATAGCGCAATATAGGTTTCACTTTTTTCATTTGTAACAATTACGGATGACAACTTTTCGTTAAAGCTTCCCCTGTTTGAAAGGCCTGTCAGTGGATCATTATTTGCGAGGTTATTTATTTTATTAATGAGTGAAATATAACTTTCATTTAAATCAGAAACTTCATCGTTAGTAGTTAATGGTTTAAGATCGACAACCAATGAAGCTTCAACTTCTTTTACACTTTTAGCCAGAGTGGTTATGGGTAATATAATTTGCTTGTCGATTATTCGCACAAGGATCAGATAACTTATTGTCATCAGTACGACATTCAGGAATAAAAGCTTAACAAGAATAGTATTTAAATTCTCTGCAAAATAGTTTTCATCTAGCGTTAATATAATTTCAAACAATGCAGAGCCAAAACTGCCTTCATAAAAGCCTTTCTCATTTAGTTGAAAAGGAGTGCTGCTGACTGATAATTTGTCAGTCATAATGTTTTTATCTGTAAATTTGGATGCGAAGTAGCCGTGATGCTCGTTAATCAGACGCCCAATTTCAACACTGATAAAATCGATATTCACTTCTGCCTGTACCAGGTAGATATCATCATTTTGGTCATAAAATGACTTGGATGTTAGTTGATATGGTGAAAAAACCTGAATCATATTAAATTGTTTGTTTTTAGTATCATCAAGAAAATAGTAATACTGAGATGTTTTTTCACTGTGATGACTTTTATCATTAACCTTATCTAAGATTGTTTTAGTTTGTTTTTTTAAAATTGGCTCAGCGAAGGGGTCTTGCGTATTAACATGAATAATTAATTCACTATTAGAGTCATAAATAACAAAATCATTAACAATACGCCCGATGTTGTTTGAACCACTTTCTTTATCAATAAATCGATTAAGGAACTGCGTAACATATGGTGCAGGCAGTTGATCGCCACGTTCCTGGGCATTAAAGATAAGAGATGCTTCTTTACTATCAATTTTCTGTCTTAAATAGCTTTTCGAATATGTCAGATCGTACTTGGCTCGCAATAACAGGGTTTGAATACGATCATCAAGTGAGTCAATTTTGTTTTCTATAATTTGATTTTTATAAACATCATAATAAACAGAAGAAACCATGGTGGAAACCATAACAATCACTGGCAATATAATATATCTTATTTTTTTTCCAAGCTTCATAATTCAACTACTCTGGGGTTCTCAGTATTGAAACAATTCGATTGCGAATTACAATATCGTCTTTAGAAAGCTGTGTGTAGCTATGACTGCGCTGCAGTGTCTTTGCATCAGGCGAAATTTCACTATCGTTTTTATATTTATCACTGGCCAATAACTGGGCCGCTTTATTTGTTGTAGAAAACCACACATCTTCCGCGTTTTGATAGGCAACCGATGGCTCATTAATAAACGCAAGAAATGCTTTAGTTCCCTCTTTTAAAACACTAGCGGAAGGGGCCGTAAAACAATCTACATAAAATAACGTTCCCTCTTTAGGAACAACATATTCCCAATCATCTTGGCCGGTACTTTTCTTTATATTATATAAATCCCCCGAATAAACTGCAGCAAGTGAGAGTTTGGATGATTTTCCTAACTCATTGGTATAGGTGATAGGGTAGCCATATTTCATAAGGTATTTTGACTGGTTTTTTAGTAATGAATATGCAGACTTTAGTTGTTCTCTATCACGAGTAAAGGGATCGAGACCTTGAGCCAGCAGGGCAATTGCAATTGTATCGATATCATCCTTAATCATCATTGTTGTACCAATATGCTCATTAGGGGGCATTAGAAGGTCATTCCAAGAATCGATTTTTGTTTTCGAAATAGAAGTACGATGAATAATCCCCATAGTGCCTTTGGCATAGGGAATGCCATATTTCCCACAAGCTTGCAGCGATTGTTGATCATTAAACTGTACATTATCTAAATGAATAGAATCTAAGGGAAGCAGTACCTTTAGTTTTCCATAGCGGAGTGTTGTAGCATTATCAACAATGATTAGATCGTATTTTGCTCCCTGACCATTCATCAAAATAGCATTACGATCAACTTCACTATCATAGAAATATTGCTTAACGGTATGACCTGTTTTTTTCGTAAATGCTTTGATTACCGCATCAGAGAGGAAATTTTCCCATGTGTAAATCTTAATTTCTTGAGCCGCTAGCGGTGAAATTAGTAAAAAACATAATAGGCTAAGTAAGGTATATTTCACAAAAAATCCTTGAAAAGCGCAGTGAAAACAACTAAAAAATAAAATATTAATACGAACTTAAGTTGTTTCAAAACAGATCAATCAAGAGCTTAAGAAGTGATCTGATTTACTTAACATTTTAGTTTGGAATTTTTAAAAATACGAGAAACTATCACAAATACTAGGTTATATTGATGAAAAGGTGGTAAGTGAATGATTATACAGTAGTAAAAGTAAGCGCCGCAAGCAATTAGAATATAATAGAAAATTATTCTTCATAAGAATAAACAATAGCTATATATAAACTAATATAACGTTGTTTGAACAAAGTGAATTTTTGTAGGCGAGTTTTAAGATGTAAGTAAAGTTTACTCACTAATCTAGTATTTAAGATAGGTGCGCATTATACGCTTGCTGGCAGTTTACTTTACCTGTCAATAATTCTATTTCTATGTGTTTTTTTAGTTGATTTAGATTATGTCGCGTTTTTTCGGTATACAAGAGCATAATATTGAGGAGCATATTCAGATGCTCCTAAGCCACGACATTCCAAGTTGTAATTATCCAGTATTTTATGGAAAGTGATTTTTCTAATTATATCTGGATTTTGTAGCCACGCTTCATTATTAGTCTGTGTAATGATCACCAAAACGCTAGAGTCTGGTAAGTCATCAACTATATTTTCGAAATAAAAATCATCACTAAGAGTTGGGTATAGTTTGTAAATAGGCATTTACTCACCTCATATAACTGGGCTGTTTATTGTAATTTGACCTTATGATATATATTACACCATAAAAATATAATGTCACGTTTTCGGTGAGTTAAATGTACTTAATGGCAAATTAAAGTCATTGCAGTTGGAGCTAGCTCACAGCAGATAAAGCAATATATATATAATTAATTTATCCGCGCCAATCAATATTGCAGATATTAGAAGTAAAAACTAGAAGTGTTTATTAGATAGCTAAGTGAAGTTTAATAGCGTTGACCAGTTATTTAAGTTGGTTATGAACAGCTAAGGTAATTAACCAAATCAAGTAAGTTACCAAGATAAAATTAACTGTAATTAAT
>NZ_CEZLMY010000119.1:0-3641 GCF_983033635.1 Psychromonas sp.
TGATGCAGGGGTTGCCTCACTAAAGATTGAAGGAAGAATAAAAGGGCCCAGTTATGTTTATACCGTAGTTAATAGTTGGCGAAAACAGCTGCAGAGTTTCTCTGATAACGGTAAATTATTGAATGATAACTCTGATCTTTACAAAGTATTTAACCGAGATTTTTCCAATGCATTTTTAAAGGGGGATATTAATAAACTGATGTTTATTGATAATCCTCGTGATAATACGCTTAAACATATTGAGCAAAAATATGCAGGGGCTGGCGCTGAAAAAATTCAACAAGCTAAACAAGCGCTCTATGATGAAAAAGCTGCAATGGTTAAAACTGTTGAAGATAAAATTAAAGACCTAAGTATCGCTAAAGTACCTTTAGTAATAGATATTTCAGGTAAGCTTAATCAACCGTTAAAAGTATCGCTAACAACTCCGGAGAGTGATTTTGTAGTGCTTTCAGAAAGCCCTCTTATTAAGGCTGACAAAGCGACGATTAATGCTAGTGCGATAGAAAAGCGCTTTAAGAGTTTAAATAATTCTGAATATGTTATTGAAAATCTCGTTTTAGATAATCTGCAAAGCTCCCTTTGTATCCCTTTTAAAGAGCTAACAAGTATTAAAAACAGAATTGCTTTTCTGCTTAATGGCTCAATTAATCTTATTGATCCTGTTGAAGTTCCAGTTTTAAATAAACCTGCTAAAAACGAGGCTAAAGCGCGGCTTGCAGTGTTGATCTCATCTGAACAGGATGTGAGTCTTGGTGATTTAAAATCAGTCGATATCTATTATAAATTGCCTGATAGTTTTAAAAAGGGATGTTCTAAGCTTGTTGAGCTGTTTTTAAACAACGATAAATTAATCCCATGGTTCCCCTCTATTTTAATCGGCGATGACTATCTGGCCGCCGTGGAATTTCTGAAACAGGTGCAGCCGAAACTGATTGTGACCAATAATACCGGCATCGCTTATCAGGCTTATGAAAACGGCATTAACTGGATAGCAGGACCCTACCTTAATATAACTAACTCTTTTAGCCTGTTAAGTATCAAGGAAGAGTTTAATTGTTGCGGTTCATTTATTTCCAATGAAATTAATCGAAATCAGATAAAAAATATCGTTCGTCCAGATGATTTCAAACTGTTTTACAGTATCTATCATCCAATTTTACTGATGACTAGCAGGCAATGTTTCTTCCAACAAACAGTAGGCTGCAAAAAACTAACTATTGATGATAGATGTATGCAAAAGTGTAAAAAGTCTGCATCCATTATCAATCTCAAAGGTGTATCTTTTTCAATTGATAAACAAAAGGGCGGTTACCCGAGTATCTATAGCAATGAGCCATTTTTAAATACCGATATTGTCAACGACTTGCCGGGCATGTTTGATAGCTTCTTTATTGATTTAACTGAAATTGGCGCGACCAGTAAAATCGCGCAGGATAAAACTCGAATGATTGGACTTTTTGAAGATCTTGTCAATGAAATTGCTGATTCTGATGCGGCGCTTAAACAAGTAATTGCTTGCTCGACGAATGTCCAATATAAAAAGGGATTATAAGCTTAATTCGAGATAAGCCTCTGTTAATGCATACTGAAGTCCGAGCTGTTTTTATCGGGCTCTTACTATGCATACTTAGTGTTCTTAATTTAAACGCTGCCAGTTTTCTACCTGCTCATTGAAAAAACCGGCTTGTCGATAGGCTTTCTCGATAATACCGTTCGCCTGCAACTGCATAATACCATCATTTAATTGCTGTAAAATAAGCTTGGAACCTTTCGCTTTCTTTGAAACTGCAAAATGGCGGGTACCATATAAAGCGACTTTAATATTAGGCACTGTAACGAGTTTTATGCCATCAATATTTAAAGACAGATCTGCGTTTGACTGAAAAGGGGAAAGCAAAAAATCAGCGTGTTTATTATTGACCATCCTAACCATAGATAACCACTTATCGGTATGCCAAACTTTGTTAATTTTTAACGCTTGTAAGGTTAACCAATCAACTGTCCATATCCTATTTGATACAGCACTGCGTGCCTGAAGTTGTTGCAGGTTTTCAACCGTAAGCATTTTTTCATTAGTTTGTTGTGTATATATCCCCACTTCAAATTGACCATCATTAATAACTGGCGATGAAAAATCGAGATCATCTTGTACAACAAACATGGATTTCCACACTGAGGTACCAGTTAATAAAGCACTGCCCTTGTGCAGGCGCTCGATGGTTACATAAGAAGACTTACTTTCAATTATGCGATAAGGCTTTTTATTACCACCTAAATGCAGAGCTTGCTGCAGTAAAATTATTTCAACAACATCCCGGCTACTGTTAGGTGCAGAAAAATCACTGATAGAAAGGGGATCCCGGCCATCTAAAAAGCGCAAATAATCAGATTTAACATTATAGGAAACAATGATATTAAATCTGTCGGATTGATTGGCAGTGGCGAATGAGGACGGTATTGAGACGAACAGTAGGCAATAGCAGAGCAGATAAATTAATTTTTTAAACATCTTAGCTCCCCTTAATCAATGATTAACACGATTCTAAAATACAGGCTTATCTCTAAGTATACTTGTTTATTTTTTTTATGAAATCAGCGTCAATAAAAACTTTTAATGATTAGTATTCTCTTATCCGCTGCATACCTCAATTGATTGCAATTTTTATTTCATAAATTATAACCTCTTAATAAACTTGAAAAGCTAATGGAACTGCCTACAATGGTTTGCTCTTATTAAAAATAACGCACCACTTTTCAAGGCCATTAGCTTGTTATGAACAAAAAACATTTTGTATTAGGCGGTGATATAAAAAAATCACTGACCGAAGGTTACCAACTTGATTTTAAATCACTTTTTAAGGATGCTTTTGTCATTACAAGAAGGCATTATTTAGCGCTTGTTGTCGCTTGTCTGTTTACCATTATTATTTTAGCTGCCAGTTACAGCCTTATGTTAGAAGCATCATCTGCTTTGAATGAAACAGGGAAAATGCTGGTCAATTATATTATTACCTTGGTAATTGCACCGCCGCTTTTAACCGGTTTGCAAATGATGGGGGTTAATCATTCCATTGGTTTAAAAACCAAGTCAATCCATCTGTTTAATTACTTTAATATTATCTTAAAGCTGTCACTGGCGACCATGATTATCAGCTTAATTACCAATGTGATCAGTGTTGTTTTAACGCAAACCATGGGAGATTTGGGCCTTAAGTTATCTGTTGTGATGTTGTTATATCTGAATATGGCATTTAGTCTGGTTTACCCGTTAATTGCCGAGAAAAAGGTGTCACCACAAATGGCATTAAAACTGTCATTTAAACTGGTGCATAGAAACTTAGCACAATTTACCATTCTGTTTATTTTATTAGCTTTGTTGTTTGTGATTGCAATTATACCGTCCGGTTTAGGTATGTTTATCTTTATTCCATTCTATTTTAATCTGATGGGGATTGTATATCGTCAAATTTGTGGTGTGGGTGTTGTTGCGACGGAAGTATCTGATCATGATGATACGCCGAGTGATGAATTTGAAGCTTAATCTGCTAGTTAACAGGGGCTTTGTGCTGTGGGTTTTGTTGCGACGGAAGTCTATGATCATGATGATACGCCGAGTGATGAATTTGAAGCTTAATCTG
>NZ_CEZLMY010000119.1:3741-10811 GCF_983033635.1 Psychromonas sp.
AATTTGAAGCTTAACCTACTAGTTAACAGGGTCTTTGTGCTGTGGGTTTTGTTGCTACGGAAGTCTATGATCATGATGATACGCCGAGTGATGAATTTGAAGCTTAATCTGCTAGTTAACAGGGTCTTTGTGGTGTGGGTTTTGTTGCGATGGAAGTCTATGATCATGATGATACGCCGAGTGATGAATTTGAAGCTTAACCTACTAGTTAACAGGGTCTTTGTGCTGTGGGTTTTGTTGCGACGGAAATCTCTGATCATGATGATACGCCGAGTGATGAATTTGAAGCTTAATCTGCTAGCTGACAGGGTCTTATAATGGGACGTTTTTCTCTATTATTAATTTTATCCTTGAGTGCAAATAGTGTTTTTGCATCACCTTTGAAATTAAATTATTCACTGTTTTTTGGTTACATGAAAACCTTATACAAACTGCAATATGAGCATGTCACCACCGCTTTTTATCTAGTTGATAAAAATAGCGGCTCTGCATGTTTAATTAAGCAAGCCGAAATCGTTGTAGATCAAAATCGAGAGCAGATCAAATTTGCACAAGAGGGGCGTTTATTACCCTTTTTTTCAGATCAGCATCGTAAAGATGGGGCTATGATTGAAGTGGAACTGCTAGCTGGACAAGCGGATTATCAATGTGATCTGCAAGTGACCCTAATGGCTAAAGAGTCTGAACTGGATAACTTATCATTGGCTCGCTTAGCTTTAATCAGTGAGCAACTTGAAGGTGTGTTAAAAAAGAATGCGGGTATGGTAGGTAAATACTTTTTACCAGCTTTTTCAGGTGTGCGTCTGCAGTTAGCTGAGCCGTTAACAGATGTACAGTTAAGCCGTTTAGATAAGCAAATTAGTGTCGCTGAAAATGGCGATCTGCTAATTACCAATAAGATGTTAGAGAGCGCAGATATTGATAAGCTCGTTGAGTTTAAAGTTGCGCGCATTACCCCCTGGTTGGTCAAATAACCACAACTAGGGATAAGCAAATCGATACAGTGCCGCTATTTTCGCGCATTGCTGCGTTAAATCAGCTAGCAATAGCTACGCTGATTTGCCTTGAACTGCACAAAACGATCAACACTGTAGGTTATAAAAATTTCACTCCATGATATTAAGAAGTATTGCGCTTTCATAATCCCGAACTGAGGTTAAACAGTTGTCTCAATTAAGCCGTGATGAATTAATTTGGCTCGAAGAGTTGCATATTGGTCAAATAGTAAATGTACAACAATTTGCTCATGCTCTGACTAATCAGGTTTTTTTGTTAACCGCAGAAAACGCCCAGCAAACTGTTTTCAAGCGCTTGAATCTTAAAGCGCGAGATCTGCAAGCTAGAAAGCGTGAATTAGCAGTTCAAAAATTGGCAAGTGATAGGGGAATAAGTCCTAAGGTGCTTGCCTGTTGTGATAAATATAAATTACAGGAATATATAAAAGGGCAAATTTTCGATAACGCCTGTGTTGATTATCACAGCATCGAACTGTTAGCCGCACAACTGCAAATTATCCACCAATTACCCGCCTTGCATGCCCAGCCTCAGCGGCTAGCCTTTGAATTGCAGTTATTAAAAAGGCAGATAAAAAGTCCGATAGATGAGGCTAAATTTCAGCGTTTTTTACAGCTGGCAATGCACTTAGATAAAAGCTGCGCCCGTGATATTTTATGCCACGGCGATTTGTCATTCAGTAATGTGCTTAAGGCTGAAAATCAGCAAATTAAAATTTTAGATTGGGAGTATGCGGTGCTTGCTTGTGCTGCTTACGATTTAGCTGCTTGTTGTTGTATCAATGCGTTCAGTCCGGATTTACAAGCGCAGTTAATCAATCACTACTACTTTTTGCATCAGGAAAATTTATCGCTTTCATTAGCGGAGCTTAAAAACCAATATGCTTTATACCACTCGGTTTTCACTTACCTTAATGAATTATGGACTGTTTGTTTCCAGTCTTAGCTTTAAATCCTGCTCTTGCTCGAAATTCTTGTGAACTGTTTTCGGAAGTGCTACTTCAGTCGCGCCTGTGATATTGCGCAGTTAAAACCTCACCAGCAATAAAACGGATCAATTCGTTTTGTGTCTTGCTATTACAAAAGCCGAATAATGTTTTGTTACTTCTGAGTTGATGATTTATTGTCTTTATATTGTCAATATAGTTTCAAGTGTGTTGGATTCACGTGCAAAAATTTGACTCTTTTTGTCTGTTCTTTTACCTAACATTTACATTTATTTGCACAGGGATGTTTTATGAAATTGCTATCTTTAGCTCAGCTTCTTAGTTTTGGCGCTACGCAACGCCATCGGCAGCGTAACCTCCACAAATCGGCGAGCACTTTATCTGCTGTTGGCAAGGGCGCATTTTCTCCGCTAAACGCACTACTGTTATTATCCCTAAGCAGCTTAACGGCATGTGGTGGCGGAGGCGGCGGCAGTGAGGTCGTTCCAGATACCACGGCACCTGTTATTACCCTTAACGGCGGCAGTCTTGTTTCTCACAAGGCGGGGGAGGTTTATTCTGATGCAGGCGCAACAGCGACCGATAATATTGACGGAAGCGTCAGCGTGGTAACGACGGGCAGTGTCGATGTCAATGCCGTTGGCCGTTATACCCTGACCTATACAGCAAAGGATTCCACGGGTAATCAACTCAGCGTGCAGCGTATTGTCGATGTCGATGTCGATGACCATACATCCCCTGTTATCACCTTTAACGGCGACAGTGTTATTACCCATAATGCAGGCGATATTTATACTGATGCAGGCGCAACTGCGACCGACTCTTTGGATGGTGTTGTCAGCGTGATAACAACGGGAAGCGTTAATATCAATGCGGTTAACAGCTACACCATTACCTACACAGCAATAGATGCCGCAGGTAATCAAAGCAGTCTGTTTCGTACGGTGAATGTTGTTGATGTGACACCGCCTGTCATTAAATTAGAAGGCGAGAGCACGATTAACCATAACTATGGTGATGTTTATACCGATTTAGGTGCAGCCGCGACTGATAATCTTGATAGCAGCGTGACTGTGACCACTAGCGGTGGTGTGAATATTGATATGCTCAACAGCTATATTATTACCTACACGGCAACCGATGTTGCAGGTAATACAAGCAGCGTAATGCGCACAGTTAATGTTGCTGATTTAGCCGGTCCTAGCATCACACTTAATGGTGCTGCAACTGTTACCTTAATTAACAGCGAAAGTTACAGCGAGCAGGGCGCAAGCGCGATAGACAATGTTGATGGCACAGTTGCTGTGGTCATTAGCGGTGAAGTCGAAACGGCCCCCGATACCTATACCGTTACTTACACGGCAACCGATTTGGCGGGTCACACCACTAACATCACACGCTCTGTTGTGGTGCAGGCCGATATACTGCCAAATCTATTTACCTTCACAGAAAAAAACGATGCGTTTTTAAATACACTGGTTGAATCTGCTTCTATTACAGTAACAGGGATCAACAGCGCGGTAGCTGTCACTGTTGCTGACGGTGAATACTCAATTGATGGCGGTGCGTACAGCAGTGCCGAGACTACGGTCGTTGCCGGGCAAACCATTACCGTCAGAGCAACTTCGGCGGATATGCTTAATCAACTGACAGAAGTTACTCTAACGGTCGGCAGCGTCGATGATACTTTTGCAATCACCACCCGCACAGCAGAGCCGAGCGGTATATTTGAAGGGACAGGCAGTGTCAATGATGGCACTAATAATTTAGCGGATGTAAAAGGGATGATCCACAATGAGCATTTTATGCTGTTTAATGAAGCGGAAAACGTGCTCTATGAGGGGAATATTCAAAGTTATAATGGAGACAGTTTCAGCGCCACGGTCGATATCTATAAAGAGGGGGTGAACAGTCAAACAGTGGATGCCATAGGCACTATCGTTAATCAAACCACGGTCAGTTTAGTGTTAAGCGGCACAGGTTACGGCAGTGGCACTATTGATCTGACCTACAATGCGCTGTTTGAGCGTGGTGCGACCATAGCACGATTTGTGGCTGAGTCGCCTTATAATACATGGATAGGGTCTACCAATACCGTGAGTAGTGGGCAGATTTTCGGTTTAAGGGCGGATGTCGATAGTGACGAATTTAGGGGGGGGCCTACTGGTACTTATCGTTGTACTTACGCTAACGGCATTAAAACCATCCCAGATACAGAAAGTAATTTTTACCTGCTTGATTTTGATGTTGAGCATCCTGGGTGGGGAGATACCTGTGATCACGTTGGCAGTGATTACCGGGGCTTTGCCACGGTTGTTGATGGCGGTGGTCGCGGTACCGATGGCATTATGTGGTTTGCAGCGAGCAACGGGGTAAACAGCAGTTTCAGCGTATTTGAATACCAGTAGTGATTAATTAACGTATGAAAGAGATAGCCAGGCTGAGTTGGCTGTCTCTTTTTAGTTACTATCTAAGAACAGATAAAACCGGCCGTTAAGGACAACAAATATCACCGCCGCTGACATTCAGCCGGCAACGTTAGGTGATATTGATAAAAATTGTAATAAGGAACTTTACATGAAAACCCCGCAATCCCATTTTCCTGTCGCTTTAGTTAATAGTAAGGAATTTTCTGCTTCCCATGTGGTAAGCAGTTCACTGGCGGGGGCTTTTCATCAGCAGCTTTGTAATCACCCTAAACCGGGCAAAAAAACAAAACAACCTTTCACCTTTTCAGCGACTGCGCTTTCAGTCTGTTTGCTAAATAATGGGCAGGTTAACATTCATTCTTAAATTTAACCTGGCCCCATTTAATTCACTCCATTTAATTAGCCCATTTAACTTTTATTGTGCTTTATACTCCACTCTGTTTTCAGCTATATTAATGAATTATGGACTGTTTGTTTTTTAGAAAATCAGGCGCATTTTTAAGTTGTTACTGGCATAATGGCTTTCTTTAATTGATGCACATCAAGGTTTTGAAATTGAAATTCAGTAATAAAGAACTCATTTTATTTGATTTAGACGGCACGCTGATTGATAGTGCGCCTGACTTGGCATTCGCCGTTAACCATATGTTAACCACCTTAGCGCGGCCGACATTTAGTGAAGATATTATTCGCTCCTGGGTAGGTAATGGTGCAGGCGTTTTGGTGAAACGTAGTTTGTCTGGAAAAGCAGAGATAGATAAAAATCTTGATGCCAATTTATTTGAGCAATCATTACAGACCTTTTTAAGTTTTTATAAAGATAACCTGTGTATTAATACGCAACTCTACCCGAGTGTACGTTCTTGTTTGAAAATATTAAAAGCGCAGGGTTATCGTTTAGCGATAGTAACCAATAAACCGTTTGAATTTATTGCGCCAATATTGGAAGGATTACAACTTAACGATCTGTTTGAAATGGTGTTAGGTGGCGATAGTTTGGCTAAACGTAAACCTGATGCACTGCCTTTATTACATGTTTGTCAGGAACTTAATGTAAGTGTTGCGCAGTGTCTGATGGTTGGTGATTCAAAAAACGATATCTTAGCGGCCAAAGCGGCGCAAATGGACAGCATCGGCTTAAGCTATGGTTATAATTACGGTGAAGATATTGGACTTCATAAGCCGGAAGTGGTTTTTGATGATTTTTCCGATATTGTCGCAACATTAAGTCCTAACTACCTGACATAGGTTAAAAAGCTATGGCTGAAATGGCGCAAGTGGATAAAAACAGCGACAGCGCAAAGCAAACTAAGGTTGCGATTGTTGGCGGCGGTATTGCAGGTGCAACAGTCGCTTTATACTTAAGTGAATTGGGGCTGGATGTTTCACTGTTTGAAAAAGGGCCCAGTCTGGTTAATGGTCCGCCTATTTGTCACCTGCATGCGGGGGGCAATTTATATCGCGAAATTTCAGATAAACAATGTCTGACCCTGCTTGCACAATCAATCGACCTTTTACGCTTATATCCTTATGCAGCCGATTATCGGCCAACGGTTGTTGCTGTGCCAAAACATGATAATGGCTCTCCTGCATTGTTATTACCACGCCTTAAAAAACTGCAAGCACAATATCAAGCTTTGATTGAAAAAGATCCCTTAAATGAAGTGCTTGGTGCGAGTTGCGATTATTTCAAGCTGTTTGAGCGAGCTGAGGTTGAACTGTTAGCGTTACAAGATCCCGTTAAAACCCCAAAAACATTGGCGCAATGGATGATCCCGGTCGCTAAAAATGTTGATTTGGATACACTGCAATTTCCACTGATTATGGTTCAGGAATATGGATTAAACCTGTTCCGCTTAGCCGCCAGCGTGTCACTTTCCCTTGAGTCAAATCGAAACTGCCAGCTGCTGACTGGCAGTCTGGTGAGTAATCTTTACGCTAGTGAGTCAAATAATGGCTGGTTAATAGATTATCAGCAGGCGGGCGTTGGCAAACAACTGCAGTGTGATTATCTGATTAATGCGGCTGGCTTTAGAACCGGTGAGATTGATGATTTGTTGGGGTTTAAACGCCAGCGTCTAGTTGAGTTTAAAGCGGCTTATGTTTGCAGGTGGGCGACATGTGATTGTATTTGGCCGGAAGTCGTTTTTTATGGCGAGCGGGGCACTCCAAACGGCATGGCGCAATTTACACCTTATCCGGATGGTTACTTCCAACTTCATGGTATGACTGACAATATTACTCTATTTAAAGATGGCTTAGTGGCGAGCACTGAGCACAGCGCGCAGCCGCAATTAGCTGACTCTTTTATCAATAAAATTGAACAAAACTGGAATAAGCAGGAGGTAAGAGAGCGCACCCAAAGTGCAATTGCGCATTTAACCCCCTACATTCCTCGTTTTGCATCGGCACAAATAACTGCAAAACCGTTATTTGGTGCGCAGCAGATCCCCGGTGGCGATCCGACATTACGTGCTGCGGATGTTTCATTTGTTGGCAGCCGCTATGCGCGCTGCGAAATCGTCAAAGCATCGTCGGTATTAACTGTAGCGGATGCTATTACGGAGCAACTGATTAAGTTAGGCTGCTTGGATAAAAGCGTTTTCGGCACACGAGAATTTACTATTACTAAAACGGTTACAGAAACTGCGATAAATAAACGCGCGGAATTATTGTGCGAA
>NZ_CEZLMY010000120.1:0-10680 GCF_983033635.1 Psychromonas sp.
GAATAACGCGGGGCGATATTCTGCTTTTTCTATTTATATGCAAAATGTGGTTATAGGCTTCGTTACCATAGCAAACCACTTATCCTGCTCAGTGCTATTTTTGTTATTTCATTGTCAGTTTGCAAGTTGAATCTTAGTGAAGTCGATTTTGTTTGCTTTGGGGGAGCACTCAATCTCAACTACTTTACGATAGCGAGTCATTAGGATATAACCAAAGCATCCTAAAATTAAGCCTATCGCTAATGCGCCAACCCACTGAATTTCTAAAAACTCTAATTTGAACAGTAGTGTTAGTCCGCTTAATAAAACAACATTACCGATAACATAACGAGTCTTACCAAAACGCTGCACGGTTAGATTTAAATTGTCGGTATACAGTCGAACTAATGAATCAAGTGAATTGATAACAAATGTTACACCAACGATCACCATCGCCAGGTTGTAGAATCCTGTTATCGGAATGGCGTTAGCACTGTAATAGTAAAGTACGGTGAACCAGACCGCGATTGGAATCGACGGCACGACCATCATGGCAATTAATACCTGGTAGGTTCGGATACCGCTGACAAAACGAGAGGTGAATTGACCAATCATGATGCTCCATGCAAACCACCAATATAGGTAAAACTCATGGTAATCGTTAAGCGGTAATACAAAGCGGTGCAGATTGGTGAAGTAGTCGCCTATTAATGCAAATGTAGTAAAGAATTCACCGACACTAGAGCCATCCGATAAAAATGCACCTGCCCACATTACTGCAATTAAGCCTAAAAATAACCAGCTGCTGCCCAGGCTTAAAATTCTGACGAAACGAATGTTTGTACTTGAATATACGGCCACGGCAATAACTAGCAATACAATTAGGTAAAAACTGCCGACAATGCTTTCACCGTCACCTAAGTCGGGTAAATACCAGGGTAGGTTAGACAGTAACAGATAGGCAGTAAAGGCACAGGTGCCGATGATGACTAAGTTATTAATAAATTTAATTAACGGAATTTCGAAAAACTTAACTCTTGGCTCAATAACGCAAAAGTAGAAACAGGTTAAAAAGTAAAATGCCCAGATAAAGAAAGCCCAAAAACCAAATTCAATGGCTAGCGGGTTACTAAAACCATATTCAGGGCTGCTCGCCAGATCGGCATAACCTGCAAATTCGGTTAGCGGAAACATGATTAACCCGACATCTAAACCAGAGGTAAAAAGAATGGCGATAAAGGTAAATGTACGTACTGGCGTAACACCAATACATTTCATGTTACCCCAACGGTAAATAACAAACGCAATTGCGGCAAAGGTAAATAAAATACCGGTTGATAGCCAAATAGTCATTATTTGTCTCCCGGGTAGATATTGTTAACACACATAATTAATTCCTTGTTTTGTTTTTAAAACGCCACGGAGCAATTTTTAAAGGCGGTTTCTGCCCGCAAGGCTTAAGTATCGTGCTGACGATAGTTAAACCCTGAAAAATCGAACGTAGCTTAATAGGCCATTTGCATATTTAGCTTAGGCTGGCCATGTACCCTGTTCTGTAATCGACTGATTTTGTAGTCAATGTTATTACAATAAATTTATGCCCAGCATGAACTATCAGGCTTGACGCTTAGGGGCTTGTAATCGTTGACTGGTTTGCCAGTCATCTGCCACCGTTACTTTAGCCGAGCTGGGTGCAATAGGTGTTTTACCTAAAATAATATCGGCGGCACGCTCTGCAACCATAATGGTCGGTGAATTCAGATTGCCGTTAGGAATTGTCGGGAAAATTGATGAATCAACGACTCGAAGACCTTCGATACCATGAACTTTAGTTTCTGAGTTCACTACCGACATTGTGTCTTCGCCCATTCTGCATGAGCAGGAAGGGTGGTAGGCACTTTCAACTGAACTTCTGACAAAGCGATCAATTTCTTGATCAGTTTGTACCGCTAATCCCGGCTGAATCTCTTCGCCGCGATATTCATCTAAGCCGGGCTGATTGATAATTTCGCGGGTTAATCGAACACAGGCTCGAAATCCTTCAATGTCATCCTGGTGTGATAAATAGTTAAATTGAATTTGCGGTGCAGCATGGGCATCGCTTGAAACAACTTTAACCGCACCGCGGCTTTTTGGTTTGTTATGACCGATATGAACTTGAAAACCATGACCTGCAAATGCTTCTTTACCGTCGTAACGCATGGCAGCTGGTAGAAAGTGATACTGAAGATCCGGCCATTGCAAACCAGCTTTAGATCGAATAAATCCGCATGACTCAAAGTGATTAGTCGCACCCAAACCAGATTTATTCAATATCCAGCGTACACCAATAAATAATTTGTTTAACGGGTCAATTTTACCGTTAAGCGATATCGGTTTTAAGCATTTAAATTGAAAGTAAAACTCAAGGTGATCCTGGAGGTTTTCACCTACACCGGGTAATTCATGAAGTTGTTCAATACCGGCTTCAGCTAATGTATCCGCAGCGCCAATTCCAGACAGTTGTAGAATATGCGGGGAGCCGATAGAGCCGGCAGAGAGCAGGACTTCTTTATTACAGCGCAGATCAGTTAACTGACCTTTAGACTCGTAACGAACTCCTATGGCTGTTTTCCCTTCAAGCAGCACTTTATGAACCAGAGCATGAGTGATTACGGTCAGATTATCGCGCTTCATGGCGGGTCTTAGATAGGCATTCGCCGTGGACCAGCGTACACCGTTTCTGACGGTCATATGCATCGGGCCGAAACCCTCCTGCTGTTCAGCATTGTAATCTGCAGTCGCTAAATAGCCGGCATCAACACCGGCATCTACAAAGGCCTGGTATAACGGGTTCTTCATATTATTGCCGTTATTCACAGCAAGAGGGCCAGTATCTCCGCGATAGTCATTACCGCCAAATGCCCAGGTCTCGGCTTTTTTAAAGTAGGGTAAGCAATGTGCATAATCCCAATTTTTAGCCCCAGCCTGCTGCCACTCGTCAAAATCACGTGCATGGCCGCGTACATATACCATGCCGTTAATAGATGACGAACCGCCTAACACTTTACCGCGTGGGCAATGCATGCGGCGGTTATCCAAAAACGGCTCGGCTTCAGTTTCAAACTGCCAGGCGTATTTTTTAGTATTCATTGGTATTGATAATGCGGTCGGCATTTGAATAAAAATACTCTTATCGCTGCCGCCGGTTTCTAACAACAGTACTTTATTACCGGGATCAGCTGACAAGCGATTTGCAAGTACACAACCCGCGCTTCCTGCGCCTACAATGATGTAGTCATATTGTGCTTTAGCCATGGTCATTCCTTAAAACGGACTTTCAAGTGACTGCATGCCGACATACACCGCTTTGATCTGGGTATACGCTTTTAATGTTTCGCTGCCGTTTTCACGACCGATACCGGACATTTTATAGCCGCCGACCGGCATTTCAGCGGGTGATGCGCCAAAGGCATTAATCCAGCAGATACCAGCCTGCAGCTGATGTATCACCCTGTGAGCACGGGTAATGTCTTGAGTAAACACACCTGCGGCTAATCCTAAGCGGCTATCATTTGCGCGGCGGACAACTTCGTCTTCATCGGTGAAAGTCAGTACCGACATAACCGGGCCGAATATTTCTTCTTTAGACAATGTCATTTCATCAGTGCAGTCAGTGAAAATTGTCGGTGCAACAAAGAAACCATGTGGTGCATTTTCAGGTTGTAATGCTTTACCGCCAGTGAGCAGGGTAGCGCCTTGTGCTTTACCTATCTCAATGTAGTCGAGCACTTTCTGCTGATGGGCCTTTGAAATCAGAGCTCCAAAATTGGTGTCAGCATTCATCGGATCGCCGCAGACAATATTCTGCTCTGTACGCTCAACTAGACGCTTAATAAAACGGGGATAAATATCCTGCTGAACAAACACACGAGTGCCGTTTGTACAGACTTCGCCCTGGGTATAGAAATTACCTAACATGGCTGCAGATACAGCATTTTCTATATCGGCATCATTAAAAATAATCAGCGGCGACTTACCGCCTAATTCCATGGTGACTTCTTTTAGTGAACCGGCGGCGGCCGCCATCACTTTTTTGCCGGTACCGACTTCACCGGTAAAAGACACTTTGGCAATATCTTCATGGCCGGTTAACCAGGCGCCGACACGGCCATCACCTTGAAGTACGTTAAACACACCATTGGGGACACCAGCCAGAGTGAAGATTTCTGCTAAGCGCATTGCCCCGCGCGGCGTCTCTTCTGACGGCTTAAAAATCATCACATTACCACAGGCTAAAGCCGGGGCCGCTTTCCAACAAGCAATCTGCAGAGGGTAGTTCCATGCACCAATGCCCGCACAAATACCTAATGGTTCGCGGCGAGTGTAATAAAAATCAGTGCCAACCTGCTGCTGATTACCTTCAATACTCGGGGCAAGGCCTGCAAAAAACTCAATTGAATCGGCACCTGTGACGACATCAACTACTGATGCTTCCTGCCATGGTTTACCGGTATCAAGCACTTCACCAGCTGCAAGTTCGTCATTGTGTTCACGCAGTAACGCAGCGGCCTTCAGCAGAATGCGGCTGCGTTCTATTGGAGTCATTTTTGACCATTCGGCAAAGCCGGATTTGGCACTCTCGACTGCAGCTTGCTGGACAGCTTCATTTGCCTCTTCAACTAAGTAGCTAACTTGACCTGTCGCGGGATTAATCACTTCAAATGTTTCACCCGTGCCGTTAGATATATATTGACCATGGACATAATTTTGATAAACGATTAATGACGGCATTGATTTTCTCCATACTGCACGATAACTGTCTCAATAAAGGCTTTAGATAAAATTTTGGCTTGCTTGAAATCTTGTTCAGGTGTTGAACTCAGCGCACTGCGCAGCCAGAAACCATCAATAACCGCTGCGGTTTGTTTGGCTGCATTAATAGCTGCAGTATCTGGCAGCAGCTGTTTAAAAGAAAAAAGCAGGTTGCTGTATAAGCGTTGGCTATTGATATGTTGAAGTCTTGCTAATCCCGGATCATGCATCGCCTGGGACCAGAAACTTAACCATGTCTTAGTCACTGCATTAGAACGTTGTAACTCGGTAAAATTTGCTTCAACAATCATAGAGAGTCTTGTAATAGGAGGCAGTGTTTTGCCTGACGTCCTTATTAGTAATGCCTGCTTTAATTCATCGAGAAGATATTTAAGTGTAGCTTCAATTAACCCTTGTTTGCCTCCAAAGTAATGGCTAATGATCCCCGATGACATTCCCGCCATACCACTTATAGTATTAATTGTGGTGTGCTGTAACCCATGGCGTTCGACTGATATTAGCGTGGCATCAATGAGCTGCTGTTGTCGGACGTGTTTCATCGGCGGTCTAGGCATAAATAACTTCCCTTTATCGTTGAAAACGTTATTAATTGAACGCTCAATTAATAACGATCCTAATGATTAGTGTTCTAACTATCAAGTGTTAATTCAATTGTTATCAGTATTGAGTAATAATCAACTTAATTGGAAATAGAGCAAGTAAAGAGTAAGATGCGGCTCCAAGTGGGCTGAACAATGCGGTTTGGGTCGTTTTCGCGGAAACAAAAATAATTAAATAGTTACAGTTGAAATTATTTTAGCTGTAACTATTTGCCGAATGGCCGGATAAACATGCGATATCGAGAATAGGTTATTCCAACCAAGTGACCTTGATTGCGTTGATTGAAAAGAGGCAAGATAGAAAGGAAAAATCACCTTAACTACGGCGGCAAACTATGCAAATGGGAAATAAGTATAGATAGCTGTATCAGCATACATTAAGCTAAGGGCAATGCCTTAAACTCGAAGAATTACATCCAATAAACTTAACTTATCACTGCAACATAAATTAGTGTGATTTTGTTAGGCTTGATTGGTGAGATGCCGCAAGAAAATATTTATTTTGTACGAAGGAGTTGAAAGATTGATAGGGAACACATTTAGCTGTCAAAAAGAGTTACCGCTAATGCCGGTGCCGGACTTAAATATAACATGCCGTAAACTCATTGAATGGGCAGAGCCGTTATTAACGGAAGAAGAGTCAACTAAGACCAGGCAGGTGATTGAGCTGTTTCTGCAGTCTGGCGGAGAGGGCGAAAAACTGCAGAATGAGCTGATTGAATGGAATAATCAACATACTCAATCTAACTGGTCCGCACCCGTCTGGCAAAACCTTTACCTGGAATCCCGAGATTCTCTGGTGATTAACAGCAACGTATTTTATTACCTGAAAAGTAAGCTTGATGAAAAGGCCTGTTCACAAGCAAATATCGCCGCCGCGCTTATTGTCTGCGTTTATAATTTTGTCTCTTTGATTGATAAAAAAGAGCTCACGGTTGACATGCAGAAAGAGACGCCGCTTTGCATGAATCAGTACAGCAATCTTTTTTCCTCAATAAGAATAGCGAAGCCGGGGACAGATGAGTTCAAAGTTTCATCGTCCAGAAAGCATATTGTGGTAATGCATAATCAGCGCATATACAAAATTGATATTCTTGATGAAAAAGGAAGTATCAGGTCGGCAACAGCGATTGAATTCGATATTGACTGCATTCTATCTATCTCAGAAAAAGGGCAAAACTTAGGCCTGCTAACCACAATGCAGCGGGATGCCTGGGCACAAAGCAGGGCAGATCTGCTTCAGTTATCGGCTAATAATAAAAAAGCGATGACTGCTATCGAAGAAGCGGCTTTTGCCTTGTGCCTGGATGAAAACAAGCCGGAAGAGATAACCGAAGTATCAAAACAGTTACTTCATGGAGACGGCAAGGATCGCTTTTTCGATAAATCGCTGCAGTTTATCGTCTTCAAAAATGGTAAGACCGGGATGAATTTCGAACATACCGGGGTAGACGGCTCTGTTATGCTGCGCCTGGTTGGACATATCTACGACACGATTGATAAGGTTTCTTTTGATGAAAGAGGCGCTTCTGCTGAGACAAAGGGAGCACTTGCCTCAAGCGCTGAAGAAATTGAGTTTGATTTAGATGATGCGCTGAGACAGACGATTCGTGCTGCAGCAGATTCGTTTAGTCAACACACGGCTAATACCCAAACCAGGGTTCTGAATTTTACTCAGTTTGGTAAAAATCAGATCAAACAGTTTGGCGTAAGCCCCGATGCGTTCGTTCAGCTGGCGCTGCAACTGGCTGAATATAAGCTTTATGGAAAGTGCTACAGTGCCTATGAAGCAGTGATGACCAGAACGTTTCTCGACGGGCGCATCGATGTTTTGTATACCGTTTCGCCCGAGTCGATGGTCTTTATTCAGAATATACGCGACGCCGATTGCACTACTCAGACTAAAATCGATTCACTCATTCAGGCGGCACGAAAGCACATCGAAAGGGCAAACGAGTGCAGGTTTGGTCATGGGGTTTACTCCCATTTCCTCGCGCTAAAATACCGCTATAAAGCGGCTGGCCATGATATCGGAATTAATACGCTTCCAGAAATATTTACAGATATTGGATACCAGGCACTGACTCACAGTGTGGTTTGTACCAGCACCACGTCAGACTACGGTGTAGACCTTGCAGGTTACGGGCCGATTGTTGATGACGGCTACGGGATCCGGTACTTTAAGCGCAATGATTCCATCTGCTTCAATATGACTAGTCGAACCGCAATGCAGGGAAAACTCGAGCAGATGCAAATCTATATCGAGCAGTCGTTGCTTGAAATGGCTGATTTGATGCGTCAGAGTAAATAATGATCAGCACACTCTATGTTCATATTTGAACCGGAGTGTGCTTTTTTGCTTAAATATCCAGTCTCAAGTTGTTATTAACTTCGTCTATTAATGATTTCGGCACTTCATTTTCTGCTGCAAGCTCTTTCCATTTAGCGACCATCTCGGTTGTTTGATCAATGACCTCGTTTATTTTTGATCTGCTGAAAATGGGACTTAGTCTCTCGAAACCGTAGAAGTCTTTGCGGACAAAGCTGTCTCTTTTCCCTGCTAAAGTCATCCAGTGACTATTCACCCACTTGCTGCCGGGTTTGTAGCTATAGGCGAGATCATAGGCTGGAGACAATTCCCATTTTTCCTCACTGTTTAACATGAAGGCAAAGTTCTTGGAGTGATCATCGTGGTTTCTGGCTATTACGTTAAACACCATGCGTTTAAATATCTGCATTGCTTCTGCCGGGCCTAATTTTAACTGGCGCGCAACACTTATCAGCTCTTCATAGGAGAATGAGCCGGGCTGTTTATAGCTAACATGTGCGATACCGTTGAGCGTCTGAACATGTACCTTTTGGTTGCCTATTCTATCAAATCGTTGAGTAATGAAATGCCTTCTTGAGCCCTCTTCAAGCAGGCTGCAGTCGGTCATGGTCACTCCGCAGCTTTGAGCCATTAGATGATAAGTATATTCCATGGCACCGAATCCCATAGGATCGCCGAAGGTTTCATAGTTTTTACTGTGCTCGCTTACCCCATCAAATTTCATTAAGTAGTGTTTATATCCGGCAGGGACGTTCGTTTGTCCAGATTTTACTTGAGTGAAATCCTCGTTAAACGCCAGTACGGCTTTAGGCCTTGCTCCACCAGCGCTCATACCAACGGACATTAGGGCTAACATTGCCTGTTTGTCCTGCTGCCCGTTATCGTTCAACTCTACATTAAAGCTGTCTCTTTTGTTTAATATCTCTTGAGCGACAGAAACTAATGATTGAACTTCGATGTTGTTTGAGGAATTGAACTGTTTGACCCGTGTTGCCGGTGCGTAGTTTAGCGCTCCCATGCCGCGTTTGCCGATATACTGCAGCCTCTCAAGCGGAGATATGCTCTCTGGAGAACGACCTTGACCTGCAATCCAGGCGTTTAATACCGCATTACCGAAATCATCTGGCAATGAATCTGCAATTAGACCGGGCAGTCCTTTAAAGGTTTGTTTATCAATCCCTGGGAAGGTGAAAATTTTCTTTGATGCCGGCATTTTCAAGGGCGAAAGCTCTATGCCTTTATTGATGAAACTCGATTCATACTCAAACGCACCGATACCAGTATCTGCATTGAAGCTGACTGCACCAACATCGTGATCTTTATATTTTACACTAACAGCTTCTACCATTCGGGTTCACTCTCATTACCTTTATTATTTTTTTGTGCAGATTTGCTCTTGGATGCACGCTTACGCTCTGCACCTTTCATTTTGGCTAGCTGTATGGGAGAAACAGGTTGTTCTGCTAAGAAGAGAGAAAGCTGATCCAGCAGGTCGAGCCCCTGCATTACCGCAATCATAGTCTCTAACTTTGTTTTGCCTGCTTCTACGTTAATTATGGTGTTTTTTGATAGACCTACATTTAATGCAAGGGCTTCCTGGGAAAGGTTTGCATTCAATCGCGCCTGCTTTAGTCGGCGCCCCAATGTTTCCGCTATCACTTTCGGGCTGTCATTAATTTCCATAGCATCCTCCTTTTATTGAAGTGTACTACAATCGTTTAGTAATTCAATAATCAGAGGTTATAACAACCATTAACATGGTTCTTGTTGCTGGTTTTACCTGGTAATTACCAGTTTATTGGTTGTTATGTTTGTCTCTTGTTGGTGGCGTGTTCAATTGCTTCTGGGAGGCGCGTGCAACTACTGTTAAGGTGGATGTTAATGGTGTTTTTTTACCATAAATACCATTTTAATGGTGATTGTGTGGCGTGGGAGTGGCGGGCGGCAAATTGTTTTCTGTCGCGATACTAAATATAAGCTAAGTCATAATGGGGCGTTTGATACTTAGTTTTAAAGTCGGAAAGGGGCACAAAGCGTCTTAGCTTTTTGAGCTCTGATATCAGTTGGATAGACCGATATTGGCTAATAAGCCCTGTTTTCTCGCGGTTTAATATCTTGTAATATTTCTTTTGAGAAATCTTTGGATGAAAAAGTTGTATTAAAAGCCCTATGTCCGACTAAGCCCAGCTGGAGATTAGCCGGGCTTTAAAATGACTTAATCGTGGTTCGGACTCTTTTTAATCTTATCCACAGCATCATCGACAATCGCTTTTATTATGCTAGTGTCTACATAGCTATCAGACTTTTTGTATTTGTTCACACTAGATATCTGAATGTAGCGCACCGGCACCAAATTCATCGCCAATGCATACGCATCTTCAGTACATATAGCGCAGTCACACAGTGACGAGTCTCTCTTATAGCAATCGCGCAAACACTCCAATACCATTATTTCATTGTAATTAGTGATATCGCCAAGATCGGCACCATTTACCGAATAATTTATACTATCTTTGCTCAATAACTCTGGCACAGCAACTCTCCCTCTTTAGTGTGATTCAATCTAATTAGAATGGCACTATAGAACTAATCTCGAGAAGAGAAAAGTATCTATAACCAATATCCTTCAAGATGCAGGGTAAAACCTCTGGAAATTCTCATTAACCTGAAGTGGCTCGCTAAATATGGGCATGGTTTTGTAGTTTTCTAAATTGCAATGGGGCGTTTGCGACTTAGCTTTCTGAGGCGCTAAGGCGCAAAGGGGCACAAAGCGCCTTATAGTATTTTTCTTAGACATCTAAAGTTTGGCAAAATTTACCTGAGCATAGCAGTGCGTTTTTTGGTCGTTATGTGGTTACTTTTCAATCAACCCTTGACTTTCACTTCAGACTCTATAAAGTACTCCTCAGCAAGAAAGAAAGCCTTTTGTTTACATTCTCCATTTCGTTGTTTTATTAA
>NZ_CEZLMY010000121.1:0-8463 GCF_983033635.1 Psychromonas sp.
ATATAAATCAAACCCTCCCCCCCTAGGAAAAAGGTAAATTACCCACCATTGTGATCGATGTAACAAAAACTTTCGTCTATAATGCTGTCGGTAAGAAAAATGCAACGGGAAAATGTTGTATTAAGAAGACAGTGTGATAGCTGAGCTTGAATGAATGTTCGAGCAGTAAATTCAGAATTCTATAATTTTAAAATTAAATGAGAGGACACATCATGTCAGTAAAAAAAATGGTTGATCTAGATTTAGCCGGCAAACGCGTATTTATCCGTCAAGATCTTAATGTGCCAATTAAAGATGGTAAAGTAACTTCAGATGCACGTATCCGTGCTTCTATCCCAACAATCAAATTAGCGTTAGAAAAAGGCGCTAAGCTGATGATTACTTCTCACCTAGGTCGTCCAACTGAAGGTGCTTCTGCTGAAGAAAACGCAGCATTCTCTCTACAACCTGTTGTTGATTACTTAAACGAAGCATTAGATGTTCCAGTTCGTTTAGCAACTGATTACTTAAACGGTCTTGAACTGAACGAAGGTGAAGTTGTTGTTCTTGAAAACGTTCGTTTTAACAAAGGCGAAAAGAAAAACGAAGAAGGTCTTTCTAAGCAGCTTGCTGCACTTTGTGACGTTTACGTAATGGACGCATTTGGTACGGCTCACCGTGCACAATCTTCTACAAACGGTGCGGGCGTATTTGCTCCTGTCGCATGTGCGGGTCCTTTATTAGCTGCTGAATTAGAAGCGCTAGGTAAAGCAATGGATAACCCAGCTCGCCCATTAGTAGCAATTGTTGGTGGTTCTAAAGTTTCTACTAAACTTACTGTTCTTGAATCTCTTTCTAAAATTGCTGACCAGCTTGTTGTTGGTGGTGGTATTGCAAACACATTCATCGCAGCTCAAGGCCACAATGTTGGTAAATCATTATACGAAAAAGACTTAGTTGGTACTGCTAAGAAATTAATGGAAGAGTGTGCAATCCCTGTTGCAACTGACGTAGCATGTGCAAAAGCATTTGATGAAAACGCTGAAGCGGTAATCAAAAACGTTGCTGACGTTCAAGATGACGACATGATCTTCGATTTAGGTCCAGACTCTACTGCTGAGCTGGCTGAAATCCTTAAAGGTGCTAAAACAATTCTTTGGAATGGCCCGGTTGGCGTATTCGAATTCAAAAACTTCGAAGCAGGTACTGCAGGTATCTCTAAAGCAATCGCTGATTCAAGTGCATTCTCTGTTGCCGGCGGCGGTGATACGTTAGCTGCAATTGATAAATTTGACATCACAGCAGATGTTTCTTACATCTCTACTGGTGGTGGTGCGTTCCTTGAGTTTGTTGAAGGTAAAGAATTACCTGCTGTGACAATGTTAGAGTCACGTGCAAACGATTAATTAGAAAAATAAAGCGAGATAATATCTCGCTTTTTTTTCAACTTTTATTAGCGTATTTTTTATAACCTTATTGTGTTATATTGTGCGCGAAATTTAGCAGTATTTAATTTAACTACATAGGATTATCCTCATGACTAAGATTTTAGACGTTGTAAAACCTGGTGTTATCACTGGTGATGACTTACAGAAAGTATTTGCAGTTGCAAAAGAAAACAAATTTGCACTTCCTGCTGTAAACGTTGTTGGTTCTGATTCAATCAACGCAGTACTAGAAGCAGCCGCTAAAGTTAAAGCTCCAGTTGTTATTCAGTTCTCAAACGGCGGCGCTGCATTTAACGCAGGTAAAGGTCTTAAACTTGAAGGTCAGGAAGCGGCTATTCTTGGTGCTGTTTCTGGTGCTAAGCACGTTCACGCAATGGCTGAAGCTTACGGTGTTCCAGTTATTCTTCATACTGACCACGCAGCTAAGAAACTTCTTCCTTGGATTGACGGACTACTAACTGCATCTGAAGAGCATTTCGCAGCAACTGGTGCGCCTCTTTTCTCTTCTCACATGATCGATCTTTCTGAAGAGCCTCTAGAAGAGAACATCGCAACTTGTGCTAAATACCTAGCGCGTATGTCTAAAATGGGCATGACGTTAGAAATCGAACTAGGTTGTACTGGTGGCGAAGAAGACGGTGTTGATAACTCTGATATGGATGAGTCTTTACTTTACACTCAACCGTCTGAAGTTGATTACGCATACGTTGAGCTGTCTAAAATCAGCCCTAACTTCACTATCGCAGCTTCTTTCGGTAACGTACACGGCGTATACAAGCCTGGTAACGTTAAACTGACTCCAACTATCCTACGTGATTCTCAAGCATTTGTTGCTGAAAAACACGGTGTTGCGTCTAACGAATTAAACTTCGTATTCCACGGTGGTTCTGGTTCTTCTGAAGCTGAAATCCAAGAGTCTATCGGTTACGGTGTTATCAAAATGAACATCGATACAGATACTCAGTGGGCATGTTGGGACGGTATCCGTACTTACGAAGCTGAAAACCACGATTTCTTACAAGGTCAAATCGGTAACCCAACGGGTGAAGATGCTCCTAACAAGAAATACTACGATCCACGTGTATGGTTACGTTCTGCTCAAGCGTCTATGGTTAAACGTCTTGAAAAAGCATTTTCTGACCTTAACGCTATCGACGTATTATAATTTAATTAGCCTGCATACTTGCAGGCACTTTAAATTTATAGAGCCAGCTTAATTGCTGGCTTTTTTTTGCCTGAAAGAAAGTTAAATAATCAATTTGTTATTATCACTAATGAAACCATTTACGCTAAGCTATGTCATAACTTAACTAACTAAATTGATGAGGATTTTTTATGCGCTATTTAAATTTTTTAACACTTGTTTTTATTTCTATTTTTTCTCTTTCAGCTTTGGCTAATGGATTACCGGAAGAACAACATATAGTGGTTACGGGAACTGCGACTCTCGATGTCAAACCTGATCAAGTATCGATTCAGTTTCAAGCCACTGCGTTGGAGTCTAAAGGCGCGCTTGCTAAACAAAAAGTTGATCAGCAAGTTTCAACTTTGCTCGTTAACTTACAGAAAGCAGGTTTTAACAGTAATGAGTTAGAAAGTGCGGCGCTTTATACAAGAGCTGAGTATGACTATCACAAAGATAAGCGCACCTTGTTGGGCATTCGTGCTACACGCGATTTAACCTATCTATTAACTGATATTAATAAAGTGAATCAGTTCTTAGATATTGTTTTAGAAGCCAAAATAGACTTAATTGGCGATTTACAATATGGCTTACAATCTCCTGATGAATGGCAGCTTAAAGTTCGGCAGATGGCCGTCGAGGATTCAATGGAAAAAGCGTCTGGTTTAGCGAAATCTTATAATGCTGAATTAGGTAAAATATATTCCGTTAATTACCAAAATTCCTATCCTCGCCCCTTGATGATGAGAGCGATGCAGGATGAAAGAGGGAAGACAACTTATCAGGTAAAAACAATTAAGTTAAGCGATCGTGTGCAGGCTGTGTTTTTATTAAAGCCCTAGTTCTGAGGCTCTGATAGAGTTATTTCTAAGCCACTTTTAGATTCTTTATTAAAAAACATTAAGTTACTTTGCAATGGATTAAATAAGCACAGAAGGTGGTTTATAAAGGGCAGCATAATTTGCTTAGCAAAACTGCTTTCTAAGCTTAAATAGGTATTTAACTTTTCCGGGGTGATATGAATGGTTAAGTACCTATTTCCAGCAATTGCATTTAACGAATAACCTTTTGGGGTGAAGGTAAACTGGTCTATGCGCAGTTGTGGAAAAAAATCAGCTAAAGCAAGTGTAGATTCAATCTGCTCAGTAGAAGCAGCGCCTGCTTGTAATGTTTTTGCAAAAGGGCCTGATAAACCATGCAACATTAAAATCTGTTTGCGATGCATCTCTTCTGTCGCCAGCTCTCCGAAGAAAAACAGATCCCCTTGATATTTCCCTTGCCAGTGCTGAGTAATGCCCTGTAAATGTGTATTTAACAGCACGCTGTCTTGTGCAAAGTTACTTTTTTGTAATTCCGGTTGAACAGGCTGGTGGCGATGGAATAATAGGGATTGAATCTTCTCTTTAGCTATCTCTTTTTGAAAAAACTGAGCCGCTTTAACCAGGTGGGTATTTCCGCAGGTGATCAGCAGCAGTTTATTTTTCCAAATAAATAAACTCGACTCTGATAATAGGTAAGCGCAAATATGTTCATTTTCTATTTTCGAGAGGATAAAAGCCCCTGCCTGTGCAACCATTGTTTTCCAAAACTGCTCAGGAAACTGCAACAGATCATTTTGTTTGAGGGTGATCTCTAAACGTTTTTCAGTACCTTCATAAAACATTTAACTTAAGCCTTGTTTTCTTGATCATTATTGATTCCTGCTCCGATTAAACTGGAGACAACAATGGCCATATAAAAGACGCCTACCACAGCTTCCATGTATACCAGAAAGCGGGCTAATGGCGTTAGCGGCAGCAGGTCACCAAAACCTAATGTAGTTAATGTTACAAAGCTAAAATAGATAAAATCAGATGTATTGCTTTGCCAATCATTACTCGTTAAACCCGAAAATGAGTTCGGTACAAGTTCGTTGAGTAATTGATACAGCATTAGCCAGATAACACCCAGCAATAAAAATATACAAATTGAGCCGACAAGGCTATTACTGGTAATCTTTCCGGAAAAAAGTGCTTGTTGCGCCGCTAGTTTAAGAGTAAGCAGAAAAAAACACAGCATTAACAAGAGGCGAATAAAGTCTAGCTCTGCTTTGTCGAGTATTGCCACTAATAGGGTAATAAGCAGGGTGGCTAACACTAATCCTAATGCGGTATTAAAAATAAAACGGCTAGAGCGTAAACTCCAAACTGCAATTGCCATCGATATTACCGTTAAAGCGGTAACCAAGGAGTGAGCGAAAATAGAATTTACAAAAAACTGTTCAACACAAGCGTTGGAGAAGAGTAAAAAAATAAGGCTGAATAATAGATAATAGAAATTATCTTGTGCGGATATTCTTTTACTTGCTTCTTTCATCATCGAGCCTATTTTGAAATACCGGATGCGCTTAGTTTATCAGTAAAATATACTGAGCTCCCTACAAATAATTTTTACAAGTATGCTGAAATATCGACTGTGTCAATTTGATCTGCAAGAAGGTATTTTTGGGCGTAGTGCAAATAGACACCTGAGCTTAAAAACAGTTTAAATAATGCTTGATCAATATGTCTATCTTTTACCATAAAATCCATTATTTTTATTGCTTGGCTAAGTGTTTTTCGCTCTTTATAGGGACGATCTGATGCAGTGAGCGCTTCAAAAATATCAGCAATCACCATCATACGTGCTGTTATTGGCAATTCTTGTGCAGCTATAGCACGCGGGTAACCAGAGCCATCCATTTTTTCATGATGCCCGCCTGCAATAGTCGGCACATTTTTCAGGTGGTTTGGAAATGGTAATTTGGATAACATCACAATGGTATGCACCATATGACCATTAATAATAAAACGATCTTCATCTGTTAATGTACCGCGTTGTATTGCAAGATTGTACAATTCTCCGCGATTAAAGCGATATTCAGGTGTTTGCATATTAAAGCCCCAGTTATTACCTGGCTCTGTCAGTTCAGCGTGTTCCCGCTTGATTAGATGTTCTTTTTTATTGGCCAGTAATGGCTCTTGTACAGGTAGTTGCGGTTGCTTTTCGTTGTAGCGTTTTTTCTCCTGCGGGCTGATACCTAACTGATCATCTAAAGTACGAGACCAGGTACGTTTAGCTATTTCGTTTAAGCGTGTAATTTTTTCATCGGACATAAATTCGCCCCCGATATTACACTCGGCAATAAATGCAAATTCTTGATCCAGTGTGGTTAATAGTTCGTCTCGCTGTTTTGTTAAGAGCGACTTATCCAATCCATCTGCGAGGCCCTGCCAATAGTTACTATGGGCTTGTTGTTTTAATAGCTCGAAGCGCATCCTAACCTCATGAATTCGATCGTAAATTGTTTCCAGTTTGGTCGCTTTGTCTACCACATACTCAGGAGTGACAATTTTGCCACAGTCATGTAACCATGCTGCAATATGTAGCTCTTCCCACTGCTCATCGTTTAAATCAAACTCTTTAAATTCTCCCTCTTTTTTATCGCAGGCAGCTTGGCTGAGCATTTTAGTTAACTCAGGCACGCGTGCACAGTGTCCTCCTGTATAAGGGGATTTGCTGTCTATCGCGCCGGCAATTAATTGGATGAAACTTTCTAATAGATTTTTTTGCTCTGCGAGTAATATTTGCCCTTCAATTGCTAGTGCCGAGAAACTGGCGATTGCTTGGATAAAGTTTTGTTTGCCATGCAAGTTCAATTCTTCGTGATCATTTATTACAGCTAAAACACCGATCCATTGTCCCGCTCTATTTGATAACGGCAGTAAACGCCAAGTTAGTGATTCATTTTGTTGTAGTGTTTGCTTTATAAGCGCATTAAACTGCGTGGGCAAAGCGGTGCCTGTACCATTTTTATTCTGCTCAATATTTAGCTGTAAAAGCTCATCCTCATTGAATGATAGTACTTTTAATTGCTGACTGAGTTTTTCGTTTTGCAATGCGCTCAGTTCATTGAATTGTGTAAACGCAACATTTAGTTGTTTTGATTTATCGGTTAAAAGAATGATTGAACCGAGTGAGTCGCTTAATGTATTTGTTTCTAAAGTTATTTTTTTTAATAATTCTTGAAAGCTTTGCTTCCCCACCAGAGAGGAAGATAAGTCTTGAAAGTGACTAATTGTCTCTTTCATGCCGCTGGTTACTTCAATCAATTCATTTATCTCTTTAATGAAAGTACGGGTATTAACCGGCCTGGAAAAATCAAAGTTTTTAATAGACCGTAACTCACTGGTTAGTTGACGCATTGGAGAGGTTAATGATTTAGAAAAATACCAAGCAATAGGCAAAGTAAATAAAATAATAAACAGCGTGATTAAAATTGTTTCATTACGTAAAACATATGCTTCAAGTAGTAATTCCTTGGCCGGTACTAGTTGGACTAAATGTATCCCTTGATCGGCTCTTAGGTTAGATATTTTTCCTAACCATTGCTGATTGCCATAGCTAAATTGAATGTTACCTTTCTGATTTATATAGTTATTAAAAACATACTCTAAAATGGGGGGGGCAATATCTGAAATGGATTTTAAATGACTAAGTTTTCCCTCCTTTGATAGTAGGACTTGCAGATCTTGATAGGCTAGAAGTTGTCCTTGCTTGTTAACAATCATTCGCTCAGAGTGTGGATATGACTTGAAACTTTCTAATAATCGCGATAGATCTGTTAGCACGTAATCTGCACCAATAACGACATTATGCTTGGCATCGAATATTGCCTTAGTAACACCTAATTCCTGGCTGGAATAGAATATATAGGCATTGGTTGAAATAACCTGTGCAGACTTTTTAGCTTTTATGTACCAGGGGCGGGACTTGCTATCTAGCTGATAATTTGGATCTTCTATTTTTAATGTTAGTTGCAGATCTTGATTATAAAACCGGTGGCTGGCTTTACCGCTACTGTACAGTGTCAGCATATAACGGCTTTGTTGCGGGGCATCAAACTGTTTAACATATTGATCAGATGTTATCTTGCGAAATAGAAAAAAATCATTATTTGGATAAGCGATAAACAGGGCATTTAAATAATTTGTTCCATCTAACATCTCTTTTAATGTCGGAACTGTTAAGAGTTTTTGCGTGATCTCACTTGTTTCAGTTAATCGGGAGGATGCTAAAATTTTCAGCATAGTTGTGATCTGCAGACCTTCCGTTAATAGCTTTTTTTCGACTTGCTGACTCGACTCGGTAAAAATTCGCTGACCGGAATTTAAGATAGATTTGCTTAATTGGTTATAGCTATACCAGCCTATTAATAAACCACAAAGCAAAATTAGCACTGAAAAAAGAGTTGTAATATGAAGGTGAAATGAAAAACGTTTTTTTGTTTGCTGCTCAGGCATATCTAAAATCCTTAGCGAATAAATGCGTTGTTGGATTTATAATTCAAGACCATTTTGGATAAGTAGGCAAGTTAATGGCAAAAAGATATGAATATAAAGAACGTTTATGAGATCTTTCATCTCTTTCATCTCTTTTATACGCAAGAGCTTTAGATATAGGTATAAAAAAACCGCAATTAAGCGGTTTTTATTTCTTATAAGGTTAAACGTTAGCTTAACGTGTACCAAATACAACAATGGTTTTGCCATGAGCCGAGATTAAACCTTGCTCTTCCAGCATTTTAAGAATACGACCAACCGTTTCGCGTGAACAGCCTACAATTTGACCAATCTCTTGACGAGTGATTTTGATCTGCATGCCATCTGGGTGTGTCATTGCATCAGGTTGTTTTGCAAGATCAAGCAGAGTATTTGCGATACGACCTGTTACATCTAAGAATGCTAGGTTACCTACTTTCTGGCTGGTGATTTGTAAACGGTTCGCCATCTGGCGTGATAAACGCATTAAAATTTCAGGGTTAACTGTGATAAG
>NZ_CEZLMY010000121.1:8473-10649 GCF_983033635.1 Psychromonas sp.
TCTTGTAAGAAATTTCAGCAACTTCACAAGATGACTTTGCTTTTACAGAAGCACTGCGAATTGGCTCTTCTTCTTTATCAAATAACCCTAATTCACCAAGAAAGTCACCTTGATTTAGGTAAGATAAGATCATCTCTTTACCTTCTTCGTCTTTGATCACAACAGCAACTGAGCCTTTTACGATAAAGTAGAGTGTATCGGCTTTTTCACCAGCATGAATAAGCATGCTTTTAGCTGGGTATTTATGTGTGTGACAGTGTGATAAAAACCACTCTAACGTAGGATCGGCTTGAGGTTTGGTAATGATCATAAATTTCCCTTAATTGGTATTGAATAGCTAATTGGCTATCTCTTGTTGTTCTTTGTCCAACATGAGTTTTAATGATAGTAATAAGTGTGATTGTATCTCTTTTTACGTGTCGTCGATAACATTTATCCCCCTATGTTATTAAAGAAACTAGATCTTTGTCAAAAAATACAAATGTTTTATAAAACAACTGATTGTTTTAATATAAAAGGGTTATATAGAGTTTAATATTATGTTTGATTATTGTTCGTTTATTAATTGCATCTGTTGATCAAGTTGGTTTTTATGAATTAGAGTGACACTTTCAGAAAGCTCAGAATATAAGATAACAACAGTGCCTTGTTTTAACTGTTGTAATACATGTTCGGTTTTTTGCGGTAAAGAAACTTCCTGCTCCCCGTAGTCAGTCCCCTCGCGCAGTATAAAGTACTCGATTAAGTTATGTAATGTATCTAGATCTAGATCCTGATATGGTATAAGCATGTATATCCTAAAAAGTGGCTGCTAATGTGCTGCTAACGGTACATTCTATAAAGGTGAAGTATGAGCTTATTGGAAGATTTATTAAAGAAGAATGAACAGTGGGCTGCAAAAATAAATCAGGAAGATCCTACCTTTTTTTCACAACTGGCGGATCAGCAATCACCCGATTATTTATGGATTGGTTGTTCAGATAGCCGTGTTCCAGCAATTCAATTATTGGGGATGATGCCTGGTGATATTTTTGTGCATCGTAATATTGCCAATTTGGTTGTCCATACCGATTTAAGCTGTATGTCTGTTATTCAATACGCAGTTGATGTATTAAAAGTAAAACATATTATTGTAACGGGCCACTATGATTGTGGAGGCATAAAAGCGGCGATGCAAAAGCAGTCCTTTGATCTGATTGATGGCTGGCTGCGTAATATTAAAGATATCTATGTTAAATACAGTGATACTTTTTCTGATGAGATGACAGATAAGCAGCGTTTAGATTATTTAACTGAGCTTAACGTGGTTGAGCAGGCAAAAAATGTCTGTCATACCACCTGCGTGCAGGAAGCTTGGGCGAAAGGACAGGAGCTGACGGTTCATGGACTTGTATATTCTGTGGAAGATGGGCGTTTAAAAGATCTTAATATGAACTTTGATAACCTAGATAAGATAAACGACTTATACCATATTCGTTGATCTCTCATTGTGTTCATTTTTTTATGCACGGTGATGCATAACTGTCTACAATGACCCATCGTTTACACGGAATGAAAGGAATTGTTATGAAAAAGTTATTACTCGCATCGTTAATATTGACGTTACCAACTATGGTCTCAGCTGCCGATATCGAAGCCGGTAAAGCTAAATCAGTGGTATGTGCGGCTTGTCATGGAGCAGGCGGTGTTTCTGCTGTGCCTATTTACCCTAACTTAAAAGGCCAGCAGGAAGCTTACCTTATTTCTTCATTGAAAGCCTACAAATCTGGGCAGCGCCAGGGCGGCATGTCTGCAATTATGCAGCCGCAGGCAACTATGCTGTCCGATACGGATATGGCTAATATCGCCGCTTATTATTCTTCTCTAAAATGATAATAGATTAAATGTGCAGTACATTTATGAGCGGATATCTCTAATAAAAAACCACTATCACTGATAGTGGTTTTTTTGAGTTCGATAATCTTATTTTCTGTTTTTTCCGTTGCTGCAGATACAAAACGGTCTCAATTAAGAGACCGTTTTTCTTTTTAATCAATAGTGATTATAGGTCGTCACTGTGTTCAGCTAGGCCATTATTTTTAATATAGCAGCCACACCTTCTGGTGTTGCTTCCATCGCCGTTTTTTTAACCAATAGTGATTATAGCTCGTCACTGTGTTCAGCAAGGAACTTAGCC
>NZ_CEZLMY010000122.1:0-10648 GCF_983033635.1 Psychromonas sp.
TTATTTGGATTCTATCTCTTATATGGGGGGCGTTTGCGACTTAGCTTTCTATCTCGGTTTGGGGCACAATTTTAGTCAATAATTTTTGTCCGCTTAAGCGGGCGTTGAGGTCGTAGAATAACTCTTTTGGGGGGATTTTAGGCCATTTTTATGGGTTCCAAATGCATTACCTAGTGCCTTAAAAGTGCTTAGAATGCGATATTGGAGCTCGATTTTTTCTAATATTTGGTTGTTAGAGTAATTCTACAGCCTCGTTAGGGCTTTAGAGGTAAACATGAAATTTAGAGACATGGCTACAATATCCATACATTTTTTATTTCTCATATTTTCTATGTAATAGCCAAGGCAATTATGCCACTTCATTAGCACTTAATAAGAGCAGATATCATGCATTCAGAAATACAGCTTAGTAAAGAAGACATTAGAAAAAACAAGCCTGCACGAGATCAATACTTAAATCAGCCCAAAATCCCCCTAGTTCTGGTATTAGATAACGTCACTAATAGCTTCAATATTGGTGCTTTTATTCGCTTGGCTGATGCTTTTGCTATCGAAAAAATTATTATCTGTGGAGAGCTAACTATTTCAGATAAGAAGTTTAGAAAAGCCTCTAGAAATGAAGCTAAATGGGTTTGCATTGAATATAGCAATAACACCACGTTAAGCTTACAAACATTATTAGACAAAGGTTATGCTGTTTTTGGTGTTGAGCTATGCCATCAGTCCGTTGATTATAAGGATATTAGTTACCCATCACCCTGTGCATTAGTATTAGGCAATGAACGCAAGGGCGTGAGTGAAGCGGCATTGCAATTAAGTCATCAACAAATACACATTTCCATGTTTGGTATGGGTAATTCTCTGAATGTTTCAACCGCTGGCGCTATTGTATTAGCAGAATGTGCCAATCAAATCCGCAAAACAATCACTGAAGTGGCCAAGTAGTATTGGCCACAAATTTATAGTTTTGTAAGTCGCAATGGGGCACAAAGCGAGATAGCTTTTTATTTTCTATTATCAACTTTAACAGTCAGCATTGACTTCTAGCCCTTGCTTTTTTTGTCATGTTCAATATTAATTTTTAGTTTATCGAGGTATTATATTTCCTTTAATTTAATGATTAAAAGAATATAAGGTATGGATGTCCTGCCTTGTCTCCTTCTAAAAAGCAAACCTGACACCTAAACCAGCTATAGATGAATCAATATCGTTATCAAATACAAGGTATTCAGCATAGATATCAATGGTATCTAAAACATCAAAACTGAAACCAATACCACCAAAGGCTTCTTCACCATCGTTATCCTCTTTAATTCCATCTTTCTTAATATCAACACTGAGAGAAGCAATACCCGCTTTTGCATAGATTTCAAAAAATGGACCGATTGGAATATAACCAACAGCTGCCAGAGTGAATGCTGAAGCATCAACCTCATATTTGGTGTCAGTAACTGTAGAATCGTATTCACCAAGATCGTAATAACCTAATTCAGCAGACATCATAAATATATTAGTATCAAGGAAGGTGTAGCCAGCAAATAGTGCTGGTACAACATCATCTTCATCGAAATCTCCTTGTTCTGCGTATGACTGATAGATACCGCCGCCAATATAAAAACCTTTAGCATGGGCGATCGAAGCGCTGCTAGCGGCAAAGATGAAAGTGCTTATCGCTATTGTTTGAATTAATTTCTTCATGTTAGTTCCTAATTTATTTCAGTTAGTTATTGTCTATACATTGAAAATTAGTTGTAGCTGTCCACTCGACAGTTAGAATATTCTAGGGGGGGCTCGTTACAAAACTTATAACGCAGAGATGCTGATTTTAAGGAGTTAAAAAATCGGACATTTATCTAGAATGGTATAAGTATAGTTGCTTAACCGGAAAGGGGCACATACCGACTTAGGAACTTTGTGTTAACAGTTCAAAAGATAATGACCAGTCAGAGCCATTCACTACACATTTTTTAAAAAGCTTACCTACCCCAAATTATTCCCAGACTATTAAATCTTCTTTTTAACCATGTAATGTTTAAGGGCATAAGTATTTAAATACTATACTTTGGCTTAGAAGAACAATATTGGATTGAATACACGTCCGTGGCCAGTTTTACTTGACCACTTCATAAAGCTTTCAGTCTATTTTGGGGCGTATTTCCAAAAAACTCTACTAAACTGAACGAGGAAAAATAATGAACACATTCATTACAATCACTCTGAGATTATTAGTTCTGGTAGCACCACTTTATGGCACAGTGGAGGCGTGTACCTCTTTTACACATAATACCCCCGAGGGCATTGTTTTTGGGACCAACCTCGACTTGTTAACACCCACTGACGGTCTGGTGTTCGTAAACCGTCGCGGCATTGCCAAGGAAAACATCCGCAAAAACACTGATGAGAAAAAATTAAAATGGGTCTCACAATATGGCAGCATTACCTTTAATGTTGTCGGTCGGGGATTTGTGTGGAGCGGTATGAATGAGGCGGGTTTGGTCATAAGTTCGATGGAATGGCGAGACAGTGAATACCCAATATCTGATGAACGAACACCTTTTGATCCGGGATCTTGGATGCAGTACGTGTTAGACAACTTTGCTAGTGTAGACGAAGTCATTCAGACGGATTCAACGGTGCGACCAGTAACGGATGATGGAGGTTGGCCCAGTCACTTTCTTGTTGCGGACGCACAAGGAAGGAGCGCAGCTCTTGATTATATTGATGGTAAATTGGTGGTGTATACTGGCAAGAGCTTACCCATCAGAGCCATGACCAATATGTCCTATGGAAGGGCTCTTGAAGCCTATCAGAACGGTGGCGCACGATGGTGGTGGTCAAACCCGGGCCATTCTGCGGAACGATTTGCTACCGCAGCCAAACGGATGTCCAGTTTTACGCATAGCAAAGATCTCAATGCCACACCTCACGCATTCGACACCTTAGTTGAGGTGGCTGATCAATATACAAAATGGAGCGTGGTCTACAACATTGATATGCGGAAGATTTGGTTTCGCTCAATAACAAGTGGAGCCATAAAGTATCTGACGATGGAATCTTTCGACTTTTCCTGCACATCGCCGTTATTGATGATGGATATAGACACCACGTTGAAAGGGAATGTGAATGATGCATTCATTCCATACAATCGCCAAGTGAATCAGCAAGTCTTCACGACTGGTTTAGCCCGCTTAGGGATGCAAATACCCAGGCAGGATGTGGTCGAACTTATGCAGACCTTTGATGGGTTCACGTGTGCGACAGAATGAAATGATTCGCCTAACTGAGTTTGCCTGTAAAACAGGTGGAGTCCATATACGACTTAGCTTTTTATTTTCTAATATCTATTTTCTTTTTTAATGTTATGGGTTAAGAGTATAAAAACCCTGGATTTCCCGCCTTTTTTCCTATTTATACTCATTTTATATCGTGGGCAAAGTGCCTTCGGGGAGGAGGGGGGAATTAATGTTCAGTTTCGCTAAGCGACTAAAGTAATGAGCATTATTCTGCACGATGAAATTATCCATAAACGCCCTGTAACACTGCACTAGACTAGACTACACACTATTCACTGTGAGCTATACTCAATGAGCTACTGTATTTGTAGCACCATTAAACAGAGGGTGATTTTATGAAGATTTATGCCTATATCTTAACTTTTATAGCTATTTTTATGAGCTATATCGTAACCGTTCACGCGAGTAGCAAATCTCAAACACTTTTAGAAGATGCATTAAGCGCAGCTCCTCCGACCCTTCGATCGACAGTTACCGTAATGGATTGGAACAAAAATGTATTGCAAAAAGGAACTAATAATTACACTTGTTTTCCAACGCCACCTCAATTACAAGGAAAAGCTCCAATGTGTTTTGATGCAACTTGGCTGGAATGGGCTGATGCTTGGACAAACAAGAAGCCATTTAAAGCAAAAACTATTGGTATCTCTTATATGTTAGCAGGTGATGAAGGTGCCAGTAATATTGATCCTTATGCAGAAGGCAAAACTGCTGATAATCAATGGATTGTAGAAGGACCACATTTGATGATAATTACTCCCGATGCTGCATTATTAGATTCATTGCCAACAGATCCCAGTATTGGCGGGCCTTATGTGATGTGGAAAGGCACTCCTTATGTGCATATTATGGTGCCAATAGGAGCGAGGAAATAAGGTCGTTAAATTAAATGTTGTGGTTAACCCGTTAAACAATTTAGGGGAGTAAAACAAAAAAAATGGCTTGTTGTGGCCAAGTGAATTTGGCCACAAACTTGTAGTTTGTAAGGTGCAATGGGGGCGTTTGCGACTTAGGTTTTCTAGCTCGCAACGGGGCACAAAGCGAGATAGATTATTTACTTTAATGTAGAGCTGTAATTTTATTTATCTGGCTCGCTTCCGGGAAAAGCGAGAGAGATGATCGATTAAAATTTCACTATCTAGGGCGCTTTGCGCATCCCAAATTAGAGGAAGTCTTCATGCATATTTGTCCCTTGTGTTCATCAAATCAGACACAGTTCTATTTTGAAGACAAGAATCGCTGCTATTTTCAGTGTTCTCGCTGTGAGTTGGTATTTGTACCTCAGGAGCAGAGGCTGGATGCGGTGAGTGAGAAAGCCCACTATGATCATCATGAGAATGACCCAGATGACCAGGGGTATCGACGGTTTTTATCGCGCTTAGCCTTGCCTCTTCTTGAGAGGATAGCATCAGACTCTAAAGGGTTAGATTTTGGCTGTGGGCCAGGACCCGCATTGGCACATATGCTACGCGAGGCTGGACACAAAGTTGCGTTATACGATATTTACTATCAGCCTGATGCAGATGTGCTGGAGAAAACGTATGATTTTGTGACTGCGACAGAGGTGATAGAACACCTCTTTGAGCCTAAAAAAATATGGTCGCAATGGTTAAATTTAGTTAAGCCGGGTGGTTGGATAGGAATAATGACTAAACAGGTTATAGACCTTGAAGCATTTGCCTGCTGGCACTATAAATATGACCCTACCCATGTAATCTTTTTTAGCCGGGCGACTTTTCGCTATCTGGCAGAGCGTGACAAGCTTGAACTAGAATTCATTGGAAATGATGTGATTTTACTGAGGAAACCTCTGTAGTGAGTCGAGATAAGGAATCCGCTTGACATTATTGCCCACTTAGCGGCACTGGTGCCCAACACATTAATATGTAGTGACTTATACTAGATTTGATAATTCAGCTTGTTAGTCTCAACTTATCTGACGAACCTTCATGCTCGCTGCCGGGAAAAAGTGAGCATGGTGATAGCTTAAATTTTCACTATCTGAACCGCTATGGGGCACAAACCGACTTAGATTTTTTGCACTATTTGTCTGTTGAGATTCCCCAATTTACGCTCGCTTTCTCCCAAAAGCGAGCGTAAAGACCTCATCTTTAATTAGATTTTGGTGTCAGTTAAAGCGGGGGTAGATCAGAGTCCGAGTGCAGCCACTGTTGTTAGGCGGCGCGCAACTCTCTCGATTAAACCTCAATCTCTGATCTGGGACATCCGCCACTTAGGTCTCTCAGTATATCCCAGGAATCAACCGATAGCGCACGCGTCGTGCATAATCTCGATAGCCCGGCAACTCTTCCTGTAAAGCCCGGTCTTCAAGTACGGTTCTAATCATCGTGATGATTAATGCCACCGCCGCAGGAATCAGTGTCCATGCCGAGCCCAGAGCAAGAACAATACCGAACAGTGCAAGCATATTTCCGGCATAACCCGGATGCCGCACAAACCGGTACGGGCCACTGTCACACACCACATGCCCTCGATCCGTCTGAATGCGCACCACGCTGGAGAAAAAGCGGTTCTCTGCCAATGCCCATGCAGCGAAAGCGTATCCGAGCGAGATCAAAATGAAGCCCATCACGATGAGCCATAACGGAAATTCGGGAGACCAGTTATAGTGATGGTCCAGCCCTGCCACAATGACCATAGGAAACCCGACACTCACCGCCATCAGTGGAGCAAGCACTTTGTCCCAGGCTTTTGCGTTTTGGATATGTTCAATATTTTGTCGTTCGGCTGTTAATCCGGGATGTCGTTGTTCCGCCCACATGCGCCCACCAATAGCAGCGGACAGGAACAGCATGGAATAGATCCACGCCTGCCACCAGCCGAGGTCCCCACCGCATATCAATAAAATCAGCGGGATCAGGAGATACACCACAACCAATCTGATCCACTGGCGAGGGGATGCCGTTTGAGCTGTCTGTTCATTAACCGTCTTTGCTGACATGTCATTCCCCAAAATAAAATGGATTTGAGCGTGTGCCAAGTTAGAAAGTACAATTCAGTACCTTGGTGTTGAACTTGAAGATGTTTTACGTCTCTCTGAACAGATTGAAACTTGATTATATCTGTGGGCTAACCAAGTAAGCATGTCATTAATGGCATGCTTATATTCTCCCATTTTTGAGCGTAGAGACCTCTCTATCCTTTGGCTCGATTATACGCCTTTAGGTGTAACACTAAGTCGTATATGGACCAATATGACTACGAACCTATAAATACGTGACCAGTTTTACTTGGCCACTATAATTTATGAGAGTTTTTGAGGGGTACCTGAGCCCCCCGTTAGGCGAAGCATTTTATTCAGCCGCACATTTGAACCCTTCAAGGGGCAGCATTAGGTTATCCGCATCCTGTTTGTTTATTTGAATCCCTAAACGATCTAAACCTATAGTGAAAGCTCGCTGATTCACTTGGCGATTGTACGGAATGAACGCATTATTCACATTGCCTTTTGAAGTAGTGTCTACATCAATCATCAATAACGGAGATGAGCAGGAAAAGTCGAAGGAATCCATCGTAAGAGACTTTATTTCACCGCTTGTAATTGTACGAAACCAAATTTTTCGCATATCAATGTTGTAGACCACGCTCCATTTTGTATATTGATCTGCTACCTTAACCAAGCTATCGAATGCATAAAGTGTGGCGTTGAGGTCTTTAGTCGATGCAAAACTGGACATCCGGTTGGCAGCGGTGGCAAATCGTTCCGCAGAACGCCCTGGGTTTGACCACCACCATCGCGGACCATCATTTTGATATGCTTCAAGTGCCCTTGCGTAAGGCATGTTTGACATAGCACTGACAGGTGAGCTATTGCCAGTATAGGCCACCAATTTACCATCAACATAATCCAGTGCAGCGCTCCTTCCTTTTGCGTCAGTGACAAGAAAATGATTGGGAAAGCCTCCATCGGTTATTAGTCGCACCTTTGCATCCGCCTTAATGACTTCGTCTACGCTGGCAAAGTTGTCTAACATGTATTGCGCCCAAAATCCTATGTCAAATGGCGCTCGTTGATCAGGCTCTGGATATTCACTATCCCGCCATTCCAATGCGGTTATTACCAAGCCCGCTTCGTTCATACCGCTCCACACAAACCCCCGGCCGGCAATGTTGAAAGTAATACTTCCATACTGTGATACCCATTTTAATGTTGTACCATCGGCACTTTGGCGAATATTTTCTTTGGCAATGCCACGCCGATTCACGAATACCAGCCCTTCTGTTATGAGTGATAATTGGTCAAGGTTAGCCCCATAAATGATTCCTTCTGGGGTCTTATGTGAAAAAGCTGTACAAGCCCGTACCGGGGCGTAAAGTGACGTAACAATAAGCAATAAGGTAATAACAGCTGTTATAAATGTTTGCATTATTTTATCTCCTTTACCTTGGACTTAAATGAAACTCTGTTCCTTATATTTTAGCTGTGTTTCACTAAAAATAATAATACACATATATTTTGTATGGTTGAGTGGGGCGGTTTAACGTCAGGAAATAATTGTGTTAGCTAAGCCTTAAAAAACAAGGGATTTGTGAATGGCTCAGATTAGTCATTTTTTGAACTGTTAACGGAAAGTCTGTGGCGTATGTGCCAAACATCGCCTCGGAATATTCAATACAAAATAGAATCAATCGTTGCAGCATCTAAAAAGGTTTTGTCCAAAAGCGCTAGGCAACGAAATATATAACTAATCACTTTTTCTGATTTTCTTGAGCGTAAAAGGTAGATCCTGTCACGCTCGCTTCTTCCCGAAAGCGAGCATGGCAGTGGCCAAGTTAATTGAGTAACTTATTTTTAGTTTGTAAGGCGCAATGGGGGCGTTTGCGACTTAGGTTTCTATCTCGGTTTGGGGCACATAGCGCCATACAAAAGATCATTCATTTACCTCTAAACGGGTGGCCAGAATCACTGTGCCACCACAAATCTACTATAATCATTTAATCAGAAAATATGTTGCAGCTGCGCGTAAGAGGGAGTGAGGGTTAATACACCATTTATTCACCCCATTAAAAAGGAAAATAAATGACTCAACAACCGATAAAAGTGTATTTATTTCGTTGGGCTGGTTCTTGGGGACCCTTTCAAGTCAAAATTCCTTGTGGTGAATGTACGTTAACCAAAGATGTGATTCTTGACACTATTAACAAGGAATTATCTGGAATTCCAGTAGAATTAGAATTACGAGAGTGGCTTAGTGAATGGTGGAAACCTTTATTGAAAGGCGGATGGCATGCACCTATAGTGATAGTCGGAGGTAGGGTCGTTAGTCAAGGAAGTGCGTTAAACCGAGGGCTTCTCACTCAAGCTGTAATTGAAGCTTATGCAAGTCGAGTGAAAATTACAGGAAATCACCTTTTTGGAAAAGAAAGTTGTCCTCATTGTAAACGTGCGAAAGGGTATCTTGAACAAGCCAGCATCACTTATGATTATCACGATGTCGTTAGTAGTCCACGCGGTTTATATGAGATGCTTGCCAGAGTAAAACCTCATATTGCTCCTAAAATGCCAATAACTGTTCCTCAGATCTGGATCGATGGTAATTATATCGGCGGCGCAGATCAGCTTCACGATATCGTCAAACAAAACGTCGAGCCTAATTATGATCGCGGGCAATGTTCACTGTCGCCTTCCAAAGATAATTGATAATGGATCCAGTTTCTCGTTAAATTGAGAATTATTCTGGTCTAATTGAACTGGACACTTTAGAAAATGTAATATTACACGTGTAAAAGTAAATTTTCACCTCGTAAAGGGAGTGTTAGCGAGACAGCTTTCTATGGCGCAAATACGAAGCGGCACACGTGCAATTTCAGGTATCATGATTGAGAGCTTTATTGAAGAAGGCAATCAGTCCGTAGAAGACGGCAAAGAACTGGTGTTCGATAAAAGTATTACTGACGCTTGTATTAATCGGGACGACACAGCAAAAAATGCTGGCGGAACTGGCGAAGACCAGCAAAAAACGGATGAAATTGTTTAATTCGTAACTTGCTCTGATGCGGGAGTATTTAATCCTCATTGGATTACAACTCTGGTGAGGTTTAAATAGAAAATGATGACGGCAAAGAAAATACAGGTGGTTACGCATAACGGCTCGTTTCATGCGGATGAAGTGACCGCTGTAGCATTGCTGCAGCTCTACGGTATAGTGAAAAATGGTCAATTTGACATTCTCCGCACGCGCGATATTGAGCTGATTAATCAGGCGGATATTGTTGTTGATGTCGGCGCTGTCCACAATGTTGAAACGCGCCGTTTTGATCATCACCAAATCAAAGACGCAGAGGTTTCAAGTGCCGGTCTGGTATGGCAGTGGATCAAGGAACAGACAGGGCAGGTAAATCCGGAAATAGATTGCTTCGTCAACGCAATTGACAGACATGATTGCGGTATCGAAAAAATGCCTGATTTTTCATTTTCTCATATTATAGCTGCATACAATGATGCTGATCTGTTTAACGATAAAAAACAGCAAAGCGCTTTTAATGATGCCGTAAATATTGCCCTGAAATTTATCGCTCATCTGAAGAAAAAACAAACACAGCGTAAACAAGCTGTAAAAATCATTGCCAGTTCAGCAATAAAGGAGATCGGTAAACATAAGGTTTTAATATTGGCTGAGTACGCGCCCGGATGGACGGAATTGGTCCATGGTGAAAGTAAATATTCTCAGATTACCCATGTAATTTGGTTTGTAAAAGAGACAAATAACTGCTGCATCCAAATACCTTCCGACAAAGAAAACAGTTTTGTCATGGGCCACCCTAAATTACAGGACGATGATAATGCGCTTTTTATTCATCAAAATGGTTTTTTTGGTATCTATGCAAGCAAAGAAGCTATTTTTGAGATGCTAGAAGAGCAAACAAGTAAAAATAGGGTAAACGCTTAGCCAATAACGAGGTGATTATTTTGGATGAAAAGTATTTGCGTACGGCAGAGGATGGTGTCACCCGCTGCTGGTGGGGAGGTGGCGAACTGGATTACCGTATTTACCACGACCAGGAGTGGGGCAGACCAGTTGCAGACGATTTTCAACTTTTTGAGAAAATTTGTCTGGAAGGCTTCCAGTCAGGACTTTCATGGCTGACCATCCTGCGTAAACGGGAAAACTTTCGCAATGCATTCGCTGGGTTCAATTTTAATAAAATAGCCTGTTTTAATGATGATGACGGGTTTCTAACCTTGTAAAATTAATAACCAAAATATATGAGTAATATAGAATAAGTCGTTATTTTAAAAGGAATAATAAATCATAATTTATACAATTCGCATTGAAAGTTATATCAATCATATTTTTTGTAAATAATGAAGTAAATCCATGCTCAATCATATT